>JANMAW010000448.1:0-6435 GCA_031360005.1 Rhizobacter sp. | reverse complement strand
GCGGCACCGCGATGCTCGCGAACCTGCTCGAATCGCTCGACCTGCCCCCCGGCAGCCGGATCGCGGTGCAGGCCGCGAAGTCGGTCGAGGCCTTGATGCTGTACCTGGCGGTGCTGCGCGCCGGCTACGTGTACCTGCCGCTGAACACCGCCTACCAGCGCAGCGAGATCGAGTATTTCATCGCCGACGCCGAGCCGGCCGTGGTCGTGTGCCCGGCCAGGAATTTCGGCTGGGTCAGCCGGATCGCGTTCAGCGCCGGCACGGCGCACGTGTTCACGTTGAACGAAGACCGCAGCGGTAGCCTGCTCGAACGCGCCGCCCCTCACGGCGACATGCACACGCCGGCGCACAGGAGTGCCGACGACCTCGCCGCGATCCTCTACACCAGCGGCACGACCGGGCGCAGCAAGGGCGCGATGCTGAGTCACGGCAACCTGCTCAGCAACGCACGGGTGCTGAAAGAAGCCTGGGGCTGGGAGCCCGGCGACGTGCTGATCCACGCGCTGCCGATCTTTCATGTGCACGGCGTGTTCGTCGCCACGCATGGCGCATTGCTGAACGGCAGCAAGATGATCTGGTTCAGCCGGTTCGATCCCGGCGCGGTGATCGCGCGTTTGCGCGATGCCAGCGTTTTCATGGGCGTGCCGACGATGTATGTGCGGCTGCTCGGCGAGGCGGCGCTGACGCGCGCGGCCTGCGCGCACATGCGACTGTTCATCTGCGGTTCGGCACCGTTGCTGATCGAGACCTTCGACCGATTCCGCGACCGCAGCGGCCACACCATCCTCGAGCGCTATGGCATGAGCGAGACCTTGATGCTGACCTCGAACCCGTACGACCCGAAGAACGGCGAGCCGAGCATCGGCAGGAAAGGCGGCACCGTCGGCTTGCCGCTGCCCGGCGTGGGCCTGCGGGTGGTCGACGACGAAGGCGCACCCTGCGCGCGAGGCGAGATCGGCAACATCCAGGTCACCGGGCCGAATGTGTTCAGCGGCTACTGGCGCATGCCCGAGAAGACCAGGGAAGAGTTCGGCGCGGACGGCTGGTTCAAGACCGGCGACCTCGGCAGGTTCGATGAACACGGCTACCTGACGATCGTCGGCCGCAGCAAGGACCTGATCATCAGCGGCGGCTACAACGTCTACCCGGCCGAGATCGAAGACACGCTCAACGAACTGGCCGGCGTGGCGGAGAGCGCCGTGATCGGCGTGCCGCACACCGATTTCGGCGAGGCCGTCGTCGCGGTGGTGGTGGCGCGGGACGGGGGTACGCCCGACGCTGCCGCGCTGATCGCCGAACTGAAATCGCGGATCGCCAACTTCAAGGTGCCGAAGAAGCTGTTCGTCGTGGCCGAGCTGCCACGCAACGCGATGGGCAAGGTGCAGAAGAACCTCTTGCGCGAGCAACACAAGGGCTTGTTCGCCGGATGAGGTGCACGCGGCCATGAACAGGACCTGCCCGCACTGCGGCGCCGCGTTTCACTGCGGCGCGGACGACTCGACACCCTGCTGGTGCGGAACTCTGCCGCTGGATCGGTCCGCGCTGCAGAAGTTGCGCCAGCGGTATTCGAGTTGCCTGTGCTGGAGCTGCCTGCTGCAACTGCGACGTGTCCCGGATGCCGGCGACGGAAAACCGCTGCCGGCGTCAACGACGATCGTCCCGGTACCGACATCATCGATGTGCGCCCGCTCGGCGCGGGTCTGCACGACGCGTTGACGGCGAGCCTGCCGAAGACCCGGCGCTGCCGCTGCCGCGCCTGGTGCTTCGCGCCGGCGACGGCCAGCTCGAACACCAGGCCGCGGGCGAGATCACGCTGCAGCGCCGCGCCCGACCAGCGCGCCGCGCCGCGGTCAATCCTGATGAATGTCGCGATCCTTGGTTTCCTTCAGGAACAGCGTGCCGATCACGAGCGTTATCAAGGCGACGATGATCGGGTACCACAGGCCGAAGTAGATATCGCCGGTTGCCGCGACCATGGCGGTCGCGAGCAACGGCAGCATGCCGCCGAACCAGCCGTTGCCGATGTGATAAGGCAACGACATCGACGTGTAACGGATTCGCGTCGGGAACAGTTCAACCAGGAAGGCCGCGATCGGCCCGTACACCATCGTGACGTAAATCAGCATGATGAACAGGATCAACAGCGTCATGCCGTAGTTGACCTTGTTCTTGTCGGCCGGTCCGGGATATCCGGTCGACTTCAGCGCGGCCTCGGCCTTCTTGACGTCCCAGGCACCCTTGAGTTCCTGGTCGCCTATCTTCACCACCAGCGCCTCGCCCGCAACGCCTGGCGTTGACTTGAACGACAGACCCTGCTTGGTCAGGTAGTCCTTGGCCTTGTCGCAATCGGTGAATTTGCTCCACGGACCGACGAACATGTGGAAGTTGCATTCCGCTGGCGCCGCCGCCACACTGATCGGCGTCTTCGCCGCATAGGCTTCGAGCGCCGGATTTACGTAGTGAGTGAGTGCGCCGAACAGCGGGAAATACGTCACCGCGGCAATCAGACAGCCGGTCAGAATGATCTTCAGGCGCCCGATCTTGTCGGACAGCCAGCCGAAGAAGATGAAGAAGGGCGTGCCCAGCAGCAGCGAAGCGCCGATCAGCATATAGGCCGTCAGGTAGTCGAGCTTGAGCGTGATGGTCAGGAAGAACAGTGCGTAGAACTGACCCGTGTACCAGACCACTCCCTGGCCAGCGGTCGCACCGAGCAACGCCAGCAACACGAACTTGTTGTTCGGATACTTCAGGAAGCTGTCGGTCAGCGGCGACTTGGAAGCCTTGCCTTCCGACTTCATTTTCTTGAACACCGGCGACTCTTGCAGCTTGAGCCGGATGTAGACCGAGAAACCGAGCAGGATCACCGAAAAGAGGAACGGAATGCGCCAGCCCCAGTCGGCGAAATCCTTCGCGTCCATCAGCACGCGCGCACTGCCGATGATCGCTAGCGCCATGAAGAAACCGAGCGTCGCGGTGGTCTGGATCCAGCTGGTGTCGTAGCCGCGGCGATGATTGGGTGCATGCTCGGCCACATAGGTCGCGGCACCGCCGTATTCGCCGCCCAGCGCCAGGCCCTGCAGCAGGCGCAGGCTCACCAGCAGAAAAGGCGCTGCCCAGCCGATGGACTCGAAGGTCGGCAGCAGCCCGACGGCGAATGTCGCGCTGCCCATGACCACGATGGTCACCAGGAAGGTGTATTTCCGGCCGACCATATCGCCGATGCGACCGAACAGCAGCGCCCCGAACGGGCGAACCAGGAACCCCGCCGCGTATGTCGCAAATGCCGACAGCAGCGCCGCGGTTTCATTGCCCTTCGGGAAGAACAGCGCTGCGAAGAACGGCGCGAGGGTGGCGTAGAGATAGAAGTCGTACCACTCGAAGACGGTTCCGAGCGAAGAAGCGAAGATGACCTTCTTCTCCTCGGGTTTGAAATCCGCGGCCGATTCCTTGGCGTTCATCGCGTCCATGCGTGCCGACATCAGCGTCTCCTGTTGTGAAAATGTCCAGAGGCCAAGCGAAGCGTTCGCTTGCCGATGACTGAGGATGGTAGGGGCGTACCGCACACCTGCCATTGGGGTAGCCGCTAGTGTCGGCACCCACGGCGAGGGATCCGCAGGCATGTTCAGGCAGCACCCTGAACAGGGGCTGACGTGAAACTGAATCGAAACTGACCCCGTTTCCCGTTGGGGGGGAACGACCCCGCAGGCGTGCGGGGATCGGGATCAGTACTTGAGCCTCGCCTGATAGGTCTGCAACGCCGCGGCGCGCGCTTCGCCGAGCGTGTGCACGCCCCTGGCCTGCAGCAGCGGAATCAGCTTCAGGAACACCTCGGCCGTCACCATCGCGTCGCCGACGGCCGTGTGCCGGCCGGTGACGATCACGTCGAACCGCTCGGCAATCGCCTCCAGGCGGTGCGACTCCTGGTTCGGGTGCACCCACGCCGACAGCAGCAGCGTATCGAGCACCGGTTGTTCGAAGCGCAGCCCGCTCGCGGCTTCTTTCAACTGCAGGAAGCGCATGTCGAACGCGGCGTTGTGCGCCACCAGCACGGTGTCGCTCGCGAAGGCGTGGAACACCGGCAGCACCTGCGCGATCGTCGGCTGCCCCACGAGCATTTCGGAGCGGATGCCGTGGATCGCGATCGACGCTGCCGCGAGCGCGCGCTGCGGGTCGACAAGCTGGTCGAAGCACTCGTGCCGCAGCAGCTTGCCATTGACGATTCGCGTCGCGCCGATCTGGATGATCTCGTCGCCTTCGGACGGGTTCAGCCCGGTCGTCTCGGTGTCGAAGACGGTGTAGTTCAATTCGGCGAGCGAGCGGTCGTCGAGCGCGCGTGCCTGCGCCGAGGTCTGGAACAGGTCGAAGTCGTAGAACTCGGGGCGGCCGTCGTCGCGAACGACCTGCGTCTGAGCAGGCGCGTCCTGCGCTTCGGCGCACGGCAGCAGGAAGCGGAAAAACGCCTCGTGCCGGATTCGCTCGCGTTCGAACCAGAACTCGCCGCCGTGGCGCTCGACCACATCACGCACCGTCAGCGGCGTCGCATCGTCGCCGCTGCGCATCGCGTCCATCTGCCAGTTCATCACGGTCTCGGTGCTGATCGGCTGCCCGGCCCACACCAGGTCGAGCTGGGCCCGCGCCCCGGCCGCCTGCAACCGCAGTTGCAACGTGCGTACCTCGTACTCGTCGACGAGCCGGCCCGCCAGGTAAGCCAGCGCCTGCAGCAGCGAAAAGCTGTCGACCCTGAGCCAGAGCGTCGCATCGACATCGTCTGCGCTGACCTTCACCCGGCCCAGCGCTTCGATGCGGCGCAGGCCGGCCGCGACAAGATCGGCACCGAGCATTTCTTCCATCGGCCAGCGTGTCTTCATTCCCGCCAGCATGTCGGCGGCAAGGGTCTGCACCCGCGCGGTCATCGTCGCGACCTCGTCGCGCACGATGCGCTGGAATCGCTCGCGCATCGCCGCCTCGAGGTCGGGCAGTTCGAGCATCTCTACCGCGGCCTGCAAATTGCCCAGCGAGGCGCGGCTGCCCTCGGTGAGGCCGAGCAGCGTCCGGTCGCGCAGCGCCTCCTGTTCGAAGTCGCGCGTGATGTCGTCGAGCATCAGCACGAAGCCGCCGAGCCCGGCGGCCGCCGCGTCGGCGCCGGCGCCGGCGGGCTTGTGCACCGGCGCCATCTGCACGCGCAGCAGCTGGCCGGTCGGCGTGCCGGTGACGAACTGTGCCGACGGATTCGCCACGCCGGCGCTCGCGCGCCGCTGGATGGTGTCGAGTGCATGCGTCACCAGCTGGCGCTCGAACACCGCGTAGATCGACCGGCCGAGGCCGATCAGCTCGGCACCGCCGGCTGGCAGCGGGGTGCGCGACCAGGCCCGGAACTGCGACCGCGCGCGGCTGTTGTAAAGCAGGATGCGGCCGTCGAGGTTGCACACCAGCACGCTCTGCGTCAGCTCGGCCATCAGCGCCGAGAGCCGGCTGCGTTCCTGTTCGATGGCGCGGCTCGCCTGCGCGATCTGCTGCGCGACGTCCTGCTGCAAGCGCGTGCGTTGGCGCACCAGCCCGTTGAGCGTGTCGGTCAGGCCACGGTTGGCGGCACTGCCGAACGGTTCGAGTTCGCGCGCGACGCCGCCCGAGAGCAACGCCTGGGCCTGTTCGTGCAGTCGTGCCGGGGCCGCGACATGGCGGCCGTAGGCACGGCTCAGCGCCCACGCGGCAGCACCGAGCACGCCCAGCCACAACATCACCACCAGCATCGCGCGCGGCGCGAGCACAGCAGACACCGCGTCGCGCTCGGTGTCGTCGAGCGTCGCCCAGACCAGCGCCACGCTGGCGCCGGCGAGCAGCGCCAACGCCAGCGCGAGCGCGCCGACCAGCAGCGGCAGCCGGGCGACCCGCTTCAAGCGCGTCCCTCGAGCATCTCGCGCACCTTCTGTACGAGCTCCTTGGTCGAAAACGGCTTCGTCACGTAGGCGTCGGCGCCCAGGCCCAGGCCCTTCGCGACATCGGTGTCGCGGCCCTTTGCGGTCAGCATCAGGATCAGTGTGTCCTTGACCGCGTCGTTCGCGCGCACCTCCTGGCAGACCTCGAAGCCCGACTTCTTCGGCATCATCACGTCGAGCAGCACGAGCGCGGGCCGCTCAGCCAGGATTGCGGCAATCGCCTCCGCGCCGTCGCGCGCGACGCTGACGGCGTAGCCCTCGCGCTTCATCAGATACTCGAGCGAGATCACGATGTTCGGCTCGTCGTCGGCGATCAGGATGCGGTGGGTCATCAGGAGTCTCCTTGAGAGGCGGTCGATGCCTGCCACGGCAATTCGAACGCAAAGCATGCGCCTGCGCCGCGCGCAGGCTCCAGCCACATCCTGCCGCCGAAGTGCTCGACGATCTGGCGGCTGATCGGCAGCCCCAGGCCGGTGCCCTGCGGCCGGTTCGCGCTGTC
>JANMAW010000441.1:0-1770 GCA_031360005.1 Rhizobacter sp. | reverse complement strand
CTCAGGCCCAGCGCGAGGGCGGCCGAGACGGCGAACGTCGCGGCCAGCGTGACCAGCCCGGCCTGGCTGCCGAGGTGTTCGCGCCGGCGCTGCAGGCTGGCGTCGAGCAGGTTGATCTGTTGCGGCATGGAACGGGCTCAGCGAAGCGCGGCGCCGATCGCCGGCAGGTACGCGGCCTGCTCGGTGGGGTCGAGCAGGGCGGGCACGGCCGACAGGTCGAGCACCGCACCGAGATCGAACGCCGCGATCGTCACGTACACCAGATCGCGCACGTACTCGATGAAGCCGAGCAGCGGCGCGCCGGGCGCTACCTGGAGTCGGGCCAGGTTGGCGTGGCTGAACTGGCGCTCGACGTTGTCGAACGTGCGTTGCAACTCGAGGCTGGCGCGTTCGAAATGCTGCTGGCGTGCCGATGGGTCGGCATCGGTGAGCTGTGCCAGCGTCACGTCGATGTGGCGCGAAAGCAGCAGCTCGCCGTGCGCGACGACAACGAGCGTGCTGTGGTCGCGACCGACATGCAGCAGCGCTTCGCCGCGGCCGGGCTCGGCGCACAGCACGGCGACGTTGCGCAACGCGGTGTCGGGCACGTCGATGGCGGTCCACGGCAGGCCGGCGTCGGCGCCGGCATCGGCCAGCGGCGCCAGGGTCGAGCGCGGTGCCGCCACCGCCATCACCGACGCGCGGCGGCGCTGCTGCGGGTCGGCCGGGATATCGATCACGTCGATGCCCGCGGTGTCGACCGCGAAGTCGACCATGTCCTTCAGGCGCCAGCGAATCGCGTCGCGCCATTCCTCGCGTGGTAGGTCCGGGGCGTCCAGCGTCAGCAATTGGTACTGCGCATGCTGCAGCAGCGCCACCCTGCGCTGGTTGCGCAGCGCCCGGGTGCGGCGCAGGGCCCGCAGCGCCTGGGTCGGGTCGGCCCAGGCGGCGGTGAACGCACAGCGCAGCGCCGGGCGGCCACCCTCGTCGCAGACGAGGTGAACCACGCGCGCACGGTCCCCCTGCGGGGCGATGGCCACCCAACCGGGTTTGATCTTCGTCCGACGAAAGCTCAGCACGAACGACTCGGCATGCATTTCATGCCGCGATGGTGCAGCGGCCTGCGACGCCTGGATGCGCCGAAAAGCGCCCGGTTTGGGTCCTATTCGCAACTCTGCGACGCCCGGCGGCATCTTGCGACGCTCCGGCAGGGCCATAAGCGCGCCGGCGAGGTTCTGGAGAGGGCGGCTCCTACAATGCGCGTCGTCACCTCTTCAGGACGCTTGCCATGATCTCCCGCGAACCCACGATCGAGCGCCTGGCCGTGGCGCGCTCGCTGCTGCTCGAGCCTTTCGGCCTGACCGATGCGACGCTGGCCAAGGCGCTCGCGGCGATCGCGACGCACCGCATCGACGACGCCGACCTCTACTTCCAGTACACCCGCAGCGAAGGCTGGAGTCTTGAGGAAGGCATCGTGAAGAGCGGCAGCTTCGGCATCGACCAGGGCGTCGGCGTGCGCGCGGTGGCCGGCGAGAAGACCGCTTTCGCGTACTCCGACGACATCTCCGAGGCCGCGCTGATGGACGCCGCGCTGACGGTGCGCACGATTGCCGCCGCGGGCCAGAGCCGCAGCGTCAAGGTCGGCACGAAGCCGAAGGTCGCGGGCAGCCGCGTGCTGTACGCGCCGATGGACCCGATCGCGACGCTCGACAGCACGCAGAAGGTCGCGCTGCTCGAGAAGGTCGAGAAGCTCGCGCGCTCGAAAGACCCGCGCATCGTGCAGGTGATGGC
>JANMAW010000413.1:0-3359 GCA_031360005.1 Rhizobacter sp. | reverse complement strand
GTGGTCTTGCCATGGTCGACGTGGGCGATGATGGCGATGTTGCGGATCTGTCGGGTCATGCGTTGCTCTCGGAGTTCGATCTCTGGTCTGAAAGAAGGCCTTGCACCTCCATCGGGCTCAACAGCCTTGTCGATATCAGTTCACCGGCCGTGATGTGGCCACCGCCGAGGAACGCCCGAGGCTCGGGGCCGTAGACGCGCACGTTCGGCGCATCCGACAGCGGCACCCGGCGGCGCACTCCGCTGAGAAAGCGTCCGGCATCGTCGCTGCCGAGGCGCACCACCGGCCAATCGGCCAGCAGCGCATCGGTCGCCATCAGCGCGGCGTCGCGCTCGGCCTCGACCATCGTCCCGAGTTGCTCGAACGTGTGCGCAGCGTCCAGTGTCAGAGCGCCACTGCCGGTGCGCCGCAGTGCGATCAGGTGCGCGCCGCAGCCCAGCGCCGCGCCGATCTCCTCGGCGAGCGTGCGAATGTAGGTGCCTTTGCTGCAAGTGATGTCCAGGGTCCAGACGTCATCATGGCCTTCGACGATCTCGATGCGATGGATCGTGACGCCGCGCGCCTCGCGCTCCAACTCGATCCCGGCACGCGCGTACTCGTACAGGGCCTTGCCGTCGCGCTTGAGTGCGGAATGCATGGGCGGCACTTGCGCGATCTCGCCGAGGAAAGCTGAGCATGCGGCTGCGATCTGCGGCTGCGTCACGTTCACGCCACGGCACAGCACCACGTCGCCCTCGGCGTCGCCGGTGGTCGTCGTGATGCCCAGTTTCAGCGTGGCGAGATAGCGCTTGTCGGCGTCGAGGCTGATCTGTGCGAACTTCGTCGCGGCACCGAAGCACAGCGGCAGCAGCCCGGTGGCGAGCGGATCGAGCGTGCCGGTGTGGCCGGCCTTCTCGGCGCGGTACAGCCGCTTGGCCCTCTGCAACGCGTCGTTGCTCGACAGGCCGAGCGGCTTGTCGAGAAGCAGCACGCCATGCACGGCGCGCTTCGGGATGCGTGGATGCTGGGCCTGCACGGCTCAGTCTTCCTTCGCCCGCGTCGCATTCGCCTTCGCGATCAACGCACTCAGCTCCAACGCGCGTTCCGTCGTTCGATCGAACCTGAAATGCAGCGTCGGAACGGTGTGGATCTGCAGGCGCTTGAACAGGCCGTTGCGCAGGAACCCGGCGGCTTCGTTCAACGCAGTCTCGCATTCGATCGGATCGCCGACGAGCACCGAGAACAACACCGTCGCATGCGCGTAGTCGGGCGTGACCTCGACCGCATTGACCGTCACCATGCCGATGCGCGGGTCTTTCAGGTCGCGGATCAGCTGCGCCACATCGCGCTGGATCTGGTCGGCCACACGGAAGCCACGGTTCGGGATGGTTCGTTTGTGTCGCATGGTGTTTGCTCGATTGCGAAGGCCGCAAATGCAAACCCCGCCGTCGTTTGGAGGGCGGGGTTTTGGCCGGACGACCGCGTGTGCCTGCGCACTGGCGGTCGCCTGCCGAAGGCCCGACGGGCTGCCTGATGCCAAGCTCGGGGACGAGGCCCGCTCTGCCCTACAGCGTTCGCGCCACTTCCTTCACCTCGAAGAACTCCAGCTGGTCGCCTTCCTTGATGTCGTTGTAGTTCTTCAGCTTGATACCGCATTCGAAGCCCGCGGCGACTTCGCGCACGTCGTCCTTCAGGCGACGCACCGATTCGATCTCGCCGGTGTAGACCACGACGTTCTCGCGCAGCAGGCGGAAGCGCGCGCCGCGGCGCACCAGCCCGGCGGTGACCATCGAGCCGGCCACTGTGCCGATCTTCGACGCCACGAACACCGTGCGGATCTCGGCCGTGCCGATGACCTCTTCGCGCTGCTCCGGCGCCAGCATGCCGGTCATCGCCGCCTTCACCTCGTCGACCGCGTCGTAGATGATGTTGTAGTAGCGGATATCGACACCGTTGTTCTCGGCCAGCTTGCGCGAGCCGGCGTCGGCGCGGGTGTTGAAGCCGATGATCACGGCCTTCGACGCGATCGCCAAGTTCACGTCGCTCTCGCTGATGCCGCCGACCGCGGCGTGCACGATCTGCACCTTGACCTCGGCGGTCGACAACTTGAGCAGCGATTGCGCCAGAGCTTCCTGCGAGCCCTGCACGTCGGCCTTGATGATGAGCGCGAGCGTCTGCGCGGCGCCCTGCCCCATCTGGTCCATCAGGTTCTCGAGATTCGCGGCCTGGCGCTTCGCGAGCTTCACGTCGCGGTACTTGCCCTGGCGGAAGGTCGCGATTTCGCGCGCACGGCGCTCGTCGCCCAGCACCATGAACTCGTCGCCGGCTTGCGGCACCTCGGTCAGTCCCTGGATCTCGACCGGGATCGACGGGCCTGCTTCGCTGATGGACTTGCCGTCTTCGTCGAGCATCGCGCGCACGCGGCCGAAGCTTGAGCCCGCCAGCACTACATCACCACGCCTGAGCGTGCCGCTTTGCACCAGCACGGTGGCGACCGGCCCACGGCCCTTGTCGAGCTGGGCTTCGATCACGAGGCCCTTGGCCATCGAATCCCTGGGTGCGGTCAGTTCGAGCACCTCGGCCTGCAACAGCACTTGCTCGAGCAGCGTGTCGATACCCTGACCGGTGCGCGCAGAGACCGCCACGAAAGGCGACTCGCCGCCGAAGTCTTCCGGCACGACCTGTTCGGCCACCAGTTCTGACTTCAGGCGCTCGATGTTCGCCTCGGGCTTGTCGATCTTGTTCATCGCGACGACGATCGGCACACCGGCCGCCCTCGCGTGGCTGATGGCTTCCTTGGTCTGCGGCATCACGCCGTCATCGGCAGCGACCACCAGGATGACGATGTCGGTGGCCTTGGCACCCCGCGCGCGCATCGCGGTGAACGCGGCGTGGCCCGGGGTATCGAGGAACGTGACCATGCCGCGCGGTGTGTCGACGTGGTAGGCGCCGATGTGCTGCGTGATGCCGCCGGCTTCACCTGCGGCCACCCGCGAGGTGCGGATGTAGTCGAGCAGCGAGGTCTTGCCATGGTCGACATGGCCCATCACCGTGACGACCGGCGCGCGTGGCAGCGATTCGTGCTGCGACTCGACCCCGGAATCTTCTTCGAGGAACGCGTCGGGATCATCGAGCTTGGCGGCGAATGCCTTGTGGCCCATCTCCTCTACCAGGATCATCGCAGTCTCCTGGTCGAGCTGCTGGTTGATCGTGACCATCTGGCCCAGCTTCATCAACTGCTTGATCACCTCGGACGCCTTGACCGACATCTTGTGCGCCAGGTCGGCGACGCTGATGGTTTCGGGCACGTGCACCTCCTGCACCTGGGCTTCCTGCGGCGCGACGAAGCTCGACGGCGCGCCGTCGTTGCGTTCGCCGCG
>JANMAW010000400.1:0-11547 GCA_031360005.1 Rhizobacter sp. | reverse complement strand
AAGCACGGTGCGAAGCTGCTGTACGCCTACGCCGAGTGCACGGTTCCGAAGATCACCGTGATCACGCGCAAGGCCTACGGCGGCGCGTACGACGTGATGAGCTCCAAGCATCTGCGCGGCGATGTCAACTTCGCGTGGCCGAACGCCGAGATCGCGGTGATGGGCGCGAAGGGCGCGGTCGAGATCATCTTCCGAGACGAGAAGGGCGACCCGGCCAAGCTCGCCGCGCGCGAGGCCGGGTACAAGGCCAAATTCGCGAACCCGTTCGTCGCCGGCGCGCGTGGCTACATCGACGACGTGATCCAACCGCACGAGACGCGCAAGCGCATCTGCCGCTCGCTGATGATGCTGCGCGACAAGAAGGTCGACGACCCCTGGCGCAAGCACGGCAACATTCCGCTTTGACGGCACGGAAGCACCTCGAATGTTTACCAAGATTCTGATCGCCAATCGCGGCGAAATCGCGCGCGCGGCGTGCGCTTCGGCGAAGCCACATCGCGTGATGCGCGCAGCGCACGCAGGCGATTTGGACGCGATGGAGCCGCCTCGTGTTTAGCAAGATACTCATCGCCAATCGGGGTGAAATCGCCTGCCGCGTGATCAAGGCGGCGCGCAAGATGGGGATCGCGACCGTCGCCGTCTTTTCTGAAGCCGATCGTGACGCGCTGCACGTCGAGCTCGCCGACGAAGCCGTCTGCATCGGGCCGGCGCCGAGCCGCGAGTCCTATCTGGCGATGGACAAGATCATCGCGGCCTGCAAGGAAACCGGCGCGCAGGCGGTGCACCCGGGCTACGGTTTCCTCAGTGAGAACGCCGAGTTCGCGCGCCGGGTCGAAGAAGAGGGCATCGTCTTCATCGGCCCGAAGCATGCGTCGATCGCCGCGATGGGCGACAAGATCGCGTCGAAGAAGCTCGCCGCAGCGGCCAGGGTCAACACGATTCCCGGCCACAACGCCGCAATCGACACCGCTGCGCACGCGGTCGAGATCGCGAAGGGCATCGGCTACCCGGTGATGATCAAGGCTTCGGCGGGCGGCGGGGGCAAGGGCTTGCGGGTCGCGTTCAATGACAAGGAGGCGTTCGACGGGTTCAGTTCGTGCCGCGTCGAGGCGCGCAACAGCTTCGGCGACGACCGCGTCTTCATCGAGAAGTTCGTCGAGGAGCCGCGTCACATCGAGATCCAGGTGCTCGGCGATGCCCACGGCAACTGCGTCTACCTCTGGGAGCGCGAGTGCTCGATCCAGCGCCGGCACCAGAAGGTGATCGAAGAGGCGCCCAGCCCGTTCCTCGACGACGCGACTCGCACCGCGATGGGCGAGCAGGCGGTGGCGCTGGCGAAGGCCGTGAACTACCAGTCGGCCGGTACGGTCGAGTTCGTGGTCGGCAAGGACAAGCGCTTCTTCTTTCTGGAGATGAACACGCGGCTGCAGGTCGAGCACCCGGTCACCGAGTGCATCACCGGGCTCGATCTGGTGGAGCAGATGATCCGCATCGCGGCGGGTCAGGAACTCGCGTTCACGCAGCAGCAGATCCCGCGCCGGGGCTGGGCGATCGAGTGCCGCATCAACGCCGAGGATCCGCTGCGCAGCTTTCTCCCGAGCACCGGGCGCCTGGTCGTGTTTGCACCCCCGGCGCAGACGATGTACGCGTCGCAGCCGCTGCCGCCCGAAGGCGGTGTGCAGTCCCCGGCTGCGAACGCCCTGGGGGGTGTCCGCGTCGACACCGGCGTCTACGAAGGCGGCGAGATCCCGATCTATTACGACTCGATGATCTGCAAACTGATCGTGCACGGCGCCGACCGGACGCAAGCGATCGCGATGATGCGCGATGCGCTCGACGCCTTCGTGATCCGCGGCATCTCGAGCAACATCGCGTTCCAGGCGGCCTTGCTTGCGCACCCGAACTTCGTGGCAGGCGACTTCAACACCGGTTTTATCGCCGAGCATTTCCCGAAGGGCTTCACACGCGCGTCGGTCCGGCACGACGATCCGTCGTTCCTGCTCGCGCTCGCGGTGGCGACGAGCCGGCGCCTGCTCGCGCGCTCGGCCGGCATCAGCGGGCAGTTGCCGGGCCACGAGTTGCAGGTGGGCGAAGACTTCGTCGTCGTGCAAACCGGCGCCGACGGTACGCGCGTCGAGACGCCGGCGCGGGTTCGCGTCGACGGCGGCGTGTTCGACGTCGACGTTGCCGGGCGCCGCTACCCGATCCGCTTCAATGGGCCGCTGCGCGATGTCGCGATTCACGGCGATCTGGCCGGCGCGCCGTTCTGCGCCCAGGTCGAGCGACTGGCGCTCGCGTACCGCATCACGCATCATGGCGCGCAGGTCGAAGTCCGGGTGCTGTCACCGCGCGCGGCGGAGCTGAACGCGCTGATGCCGTTCAAGGCGCCGCCCGACCTGTCGAAGTACCTGCTGTCGCCGATGCCCGGTCTGCTCGTCGATGTCGCGGTGCAGCCCGGCCAGGCCGTGCGCGCCGGCGAGAAGCTCGCGGTCATCGAGGCGATGAAGATGGAGAACATCCTGGTCGCCGCACAGGATGGCGTGGTCGCGCAGGTCAGGGCCGCCAAGGGCGAGAGCCTGTCGGTCGACCAGGTGATCCTGGAATTCCGCTGAGGTGACGACGATGACGACAAGACCCTTCAAGGTGCTGGGCGTCCAGCAGGTCGCGATCGGCGGCCCGAGCAAGGATCGGCTGCGCACGCTGTGGGTCGAGAAGTTTGGCCTTCAGGTCACCGGTAACTTCCGATCCGAGCGCGAGAACGTCGACGAAGACATCTGCACGATCGGCGGCGGCGCGTTCAAGGTGGAGGTCGACCTAATGCAGCCGATCGATCCGAATGGCAAGCCGGCCGTGCACACGACGCCGCTGAACCACATCGGCCTGTGGATCGACGACCTGGCCGCTGCCGTCGAATGGCTCGGCGCGAACGGTGTGCGCTTCGCTCCCGGCGGCATTCGCAAGGGCGCAGCGGGCTTCGACATCTGCTTCGCCCACCCGAAGGGCAACGACGAGTTCCCGGTCGGCGGTGAAGGGGTGTTGATCGAGCTGGTGCAGGCCCCATCTGACGTCATCGCAGCCTTTGCGAGGCAGGCATCATGACCACCCGAGAGATCCTGAAGATGGGCGACCCCCGGCTGCTGCGCGTCGCCAAGCCTGTCGAGGCCTTCGGCACGCGCGAGTTGCGGGAGTTGATCGACGACATGTTCGAGACCATGCACTCGGTCGACGGCGCTGGCCTCGCGGCGCCGCAGGTCGGCGTCGATCTGGCACTGGTGATCTTCGGCTCGCGCCAGAACCCGCGCTACCCGGACGCTCCACCGGTGCCCGAGACGGTGCTGCTGAACCCGCAGATCACGCCGCTCGGCGACGCCGAAGAAGAGGGCTGGGAAGGCTGCCTTTCGGTGCCCGGCCTGCGCGGCGTGGTGCCGCGTTTTGCGCGCATCCGTTACAGCGGCTTCGACCCCGAGGGGCGCCGCATCGAGCGCGAAGCGGACGGATTTCACGCCCGCGTGGTGCAGCACGAATGCGACCATCTGCTCGGCGTGCTCTATCCGATGCGGATTCGCGATTTCACGCGCTTCGGCTTCACCAGCGTGCTGTTTCCCGAGCTCGATCCGGCGGCGGACGACTGACGCAGCAGCCGAGCCCGAGCCCGCGCCGGGGCGCATCGCGTTGTGTAATCGAGCGTTTCTCCGGCGTCGCCCCGTCGGCGCAATAGGCCCCGCGAGCGTTGAGCTCAAGGAGCATGGTGCCGCGAATGGCGCCTTTTGCTGGAGCGCGCGTTGCGCCTGACCGGAGTTCCGCACCATGAATTTCATGCAACGACGATCGATGGACCTGATGCGCTCGCTGTTTCTGGCGCTGGCCGCGCTGGCCATCGGCGCCACCGCGAGCGCGCAACCGCAGTCTGGTGACCCACCGGGGCGCGTCGCGCGCTTGTCCGATCTCAACGGCCAGGTCTGGTTGTACAGCCCGGAAAGCGGCGACTGGATCAATGCGGTGCGCAACCAGCCGCTCACGACCGGCGACCGCCTGGCGACCGACCCCGGCGCACGCGCCGAGTTGCAGGTCGGCTCGACCACGCTGCGTCTCGATTCGGGCACCGAACTCGAAGTGCTCGACCTCGACGACGACCGACTCGAACTGCAACTGCACAACGGCAGTGTCGCGGCACGCGTGCGGGACCTCGCCGGAGCCGGGCAGGTCGAAATCTCGACCGATGCCGGTCGCTTCGTCGTCCAGCGTGCCGGCAGCTATCGCTTCGATCACGACGAGCGGGCCAGCCATGCCACGGTCTACAGCGGCCGGGCGCGCTATGAAGGGCCGAACAGCGCGCTGCCGGTCAACGCCGGACAGCGGGCCGAGTTCTGGATCGATGCCGCCGGCGCCGCGCAGTACAGCGTCAGTTCACCCGTCAACGATGACTTCACGGCCTGGAACCGCGACCGTGACAGGCGCCCCACTGCCAGTGCGGCGGCGCGCTATGCGTCCCCCGAGATGACCGGCGTCGCAGAGCTCGACCGTTACGGCCGCTGGGAGCAGAGCCCCGACTACGGCTCGCTCTGGATCCCGACGAGTGTCGCCGCCGGCTGGGCTCCATACAGCGAAGGTCATTGGGCCTGGGTCCGGCCTTGGGGCTGGACCTGGATCGACGACGCCCCCTGGGGCTTCGCTCCGTTCCACTACGGCCGCTGGGTCAACGTGCGCAACACCTGGGGCTGGACGCCGGGCGTGCGCGTTTCGCGCCCGGTGTACGCCCCGGCGCTGGTCGCCTGGGTCGGCGGGCCGCGCGTCGATGTGTCGATTTCGATCGGCGGCGGCGGGCCGGCGGTGGGCTGGTTCCCGCTGGCGCCGCGCGAGGTCTACGTGCCGAGCTATCAGGTGAGCCCGCGCTATGTGCAGAACATCAACATCACGCACGTCACCAACGTCGCGCAGATCACCACCGTGATCAACAACCCGCAGCGGCCGCGCGAGTTCGAGAACCGGCGCTTCCCGAGCGCGATCACCGTCGTGCCGGCGGGCGTGATGACCGAGCGCCGGCCGGTGGCGCCGGCCGCGGCACAGCTGAGGCAGGCACCGTGGGTGCGCGAGCTGGCGAGGGAGCCGGGGCGCATGACCGCGTTGATGGCGCCGCCGGTGACGGCACCGGTGCTGTCACCACGCGGCGCTGAGCCACGCGCAATCCGGCCGCCTCCGGGCGCCGACCTGGGTGGCGGCGAGCGTCGCGCATTCGGACGCCCGGGCTTCGCGCCGCGCGAGCGCAGCGATGATGAACGTCGCGCGGGCCCGCGCGAGGCCGAACGGCGCGAGTTTCCTGGTCGCGGCCAGGCTGCGCAGCTGCCGGCACAGACGCCCGCGCAGCCGGCGCCGGCGAAACCGGCTGCCGCACCGTTGATGCCACCGCGATCGGCGCTGCCCGAGATGGTGCCGATCGTACCGGTGCAACCCGCATCGGACAGGGCCGAGCGGCGACACGATGGGCGTCCCGGCACGCCGGGGCGCGGGCAGATGCAGCGCGACAACGTCGAGCGTGCTCCCGCCGCCGCGCCGCCCCAGGCGGTTGCGCCGGTTTCGCCGCCGCAGCTAGCGGTGCCGGCGGCGCCGGCCGCTCGACCTGCCGTCGCCCCTGCGCCGCAAGAGGCTCCGACGATGCGAGCACTGCCGGTGCAGCGCGCGCAGGAGCGGCGTGACGAACGGCGCGGCGACGATCGCCGTGGCGACGAGCGTCGGGTGCAGCCGCGGCCCGAGGCGACGCTGCCGGCTGACGGGCCGCAAGCACCGCGCGTCGAGCGACAGGCGACGCCGGCTTCGCCACGGCCGGTCCAACCGCCGCCGGCCGCGCGGCCGGTCGAGGTCCAGCGCGCTGCGCCGGCGGCGCCATCGGTCGCGCCGGGGCCTGACGCGAGGAAGCCCGACGGCCCGCAGCAATGGCGCGACCCGCGCGACCCGCGCGACCGGGAGCGCTAGACCTGCGCTGGAGCCGGCGGCCCCGCCCGCGGTTCAACCCGCCAGCAGCGGTTCCAGCACCGGCCAGACGTTGTCGAGAATGGCCGGATGGGCCGACGCTGTCGGGTGGATGCGGTCTGGCTGAAACATCGATTCGGCCTGCGGCACGTCGGCCACGCCCTTCAGCAGAAAGGGCACGAGCGCCGCACCTCTTGCCCGGGCCACGGTCGCGAACAGCGCAGCGAACTCGTCGCCGTACTTGCGCCCATAGTTCGGCGGCAATTTCATTCCCGCGATGACGACCTTGGCACCGGCCGCCTGGGCGGATCGCGACATTGCTTCGAGGTTGTCGCGTGTCATCGCGAGCGGCAGGCCGCGCAGTGCGTCATTGGCACCGAGTTCGAGGATCACGATGTTCGGTCGGTGTTGCTGCAGCAAGGCCGGCAGCCGTGAACGCCCGCCCGAAGTGGTATCGCCGCTGATGCTCGCATTGATGACCAATGCGGCACGCTTCTGTTGTGCGAGCCGTGCATCGAGCAGCGCGACCCAGCCGCTGCCGCGCCTCAGGCCGTACTCGGCCGAGAGGCTGTCGCCGACGACCAGGATCGTCTTGCGCCGCGCCCTGTCCGGCCCCTGTGCCGAAGCGGCCGAATGCAAAGCCAGGCTCGCTGCAACGGCAAGCGCGGTACAGTGCCGCAGCCATTCGCGCCGCAAGCTTGCGCGCTGTGCGAAGGCGCCTCGAAGAACAACCTCGTCATCCATGTCTGAACCCATCATTGCCGTCGAGCGGGTCACCAAGCAAGTGCAGGACTCCACCGGCACGCTGACCATTCTCCATGAGATCGATTTCACCTTGCCGCCGCGTCAGTCGGTCGCGATCGTCGGTGCCTCGGGCTCGGGCAAGAGCACGCTGCTGTCCATCATCGCGGGGCTGGACACGCCGACCACCGGCACGGTTCGGCTTGCCGGCACCGACCTGTTCACGATCGACGAAGACGCGCGCGCCGCGGTGCGTGCTGCGAATGTGGGGTTCGTGTTCCAGAGTTTCCAGTTGCTCGGCAACCTGAACGCGCTCGAAAACGTGATGCTTCCGCTGGAACTGCAAGGCCGCAGCGATGCGCGCGTGCTGGCCACCGAGATGCTGCAGCGCGTCGGGCTGGGCGAGCGTTTGCGCCACTACCCGAAGGTGTTGTCGGGCGGCGAGCAGCAGCGCGTCGCGCTGGCGCGCGCGTTCGTCGTGCAGCCGGCCGTGCTGCTGGCGGATGAGCCGACCGGCAGCCTCGATTTCGCCACCGGCGAGGTCGTGATGGCGCTGATGTTCGCGCTTAATCGCGAGGCCGGAACGACGCTCGTGCTGGTCACGCACGATGCCGGTATCGCGACGCGGTGTGATCGCCAGTTGCGCATCGAGGCCGGGCGCGTCGATACCGGCGTGGCCGTGGCCTGAAGATGGCCTGGCGCAGCGCTTTTCGCGCCGCCGCGCTCTCTCAGTCACGGGCGTCGAGCCGGCTCCTTCGCCGATCGCTGCGCTGGTCGATCCCCGCGCACGGGGCCCCGCGCCCTGCGCTGCGCGCTCTCAGTTGCTGAACTTGTAGTCGGTCTTCGCCTTGGTGCGGATCTCGTCGCGGAAGGCAGCGAGCTTTTGCTGCTCCATGCGCTGCTTCAACTGCGTCTTGACGTCGTCCAGCGGCGGAAACTTCGCCTCGCGCGTGTCGTCGAGCCTGATGATGTGATATCCGAACTGCGACTTCACCGGCTCCTGCGTCATCTCGCCCTTCTTCAGCGCGACCATCGCCTGCGAAAATTCGGGCACATACGAGCCTGCCGCCGCGAAGTCGAGGTCGCCGCCGTTGGCGCCCGACCCCGGATCCTTGGAGTTCTTCTTCGCCAGATCTTCGAAGTTGGCGCCGCCCTTGATCTGCGCGATCAGCGCCTTGGCCTCGTCTTCCTTCTCGACCAGGATGTGGCGGGCGCGGTATTCGGTACCTGCCGACTGGGCCTTGAACCGGGTGTACTCGGCCAGGATCTCGTCGTCGGTCACCGCGTGGCTCTTCGCGTAGTCCGACAGCAGCGCCTGCGTCAGCACGGCCTGGCGCGCCTGTTCCATCTGCACCCGATACTCGGGGGTAGCGGCCAGGCCGCGCTTCTGCGCCTCCTGGGCAAAGATCTCGTCCATCACGATCTTGTCGCGCACGCGCTGGTCGAGGTCGGGCGGCAACTGCTGACCCTGCGTCGCGGCCTGGGCCTGGATCTGCTTGATGAACGCGTCGACGCGCGACTTCGGCACGGCCTTGCCGTTGACGATCGCGATGTTCTGGGCCTGAGCCTGAATCGGCAGTGCGAGCGAGGCAGTCAAAGTCAGCGATGCGCCGATGGCGAGGAAAGTCTTCTTCATGAGCATGGGCGGAAGTGGGGAAAGTTCAGGAATCACCGGGCGCGCGCGCCTCGATGGCGAGGGCATGGATGCCGCGGTGGATCAAAAGTTGCAGCGCATCATATATGAGGCGATGGCGTGCAATCCGTGACAAACCGTTGAAGCGTTCGCTCTGGATGCGCACCGTGAAATGACGACCTTCGCGAGCGCCGGCATGGCCGGCGTGCAGGTGGCTGTCGTCCACCACCTCGAGCGCCAACGGTTGCAACGCCGCGCGCAGTTCGGCTTCGATTTCGGAAGAAGTCACGCCCATGTCAGCGCAGGCTGTCGGATGCCTGCACCGCCTCGGCGTCGGGCTTGATGTGACGGCTCAGGTAAACACCTTGGACGACCATGAAAACGAGCATCAGGCCGGTCGCACCGAACGCCTTGAAGCTCGCCCAGGTCGATGTGGAGAAGCTGTAGGCGACATACAGATTGAGCAGCCCCATCAACGCGAAGAACCCGATCCATGCGAAGTTGAGACGTCGCCAGACCTTGGCCGGCAATTCGAGCTGTTCGCCGATCAAGGTTTGCAGCAGGTTCTTGCGGAAGAACGCCTGGCTGACCCAGAACGACAGCCCCATCGCCCAGTAAAGCACGCTGGGCTTCCATTTGATGAAGGTCGCGTTGTGGAACCAGATCGTCGCGCCGCCGAGCACGACCACGAGTGCGAAGGTGATCCACAGCATCAGGTCGATCTTGCGGCGCCGGGCGAGCAGATAAAGGATCTGGACGGTGGTCGCGATGACCACGACCACCGTGGCCAGCAACACCGGCGCTTCCTCGATACCGACCACGCCGCCTGACACCATGAAGCCGAAGTGATCGGTTGCAAAACGGGCCGCCCAGTCGACATGGGCCTCGGCGTACTTGAACATCCCGAAGAACAGGATGAGGGGCAGGAAGTCGAAAAGGATTTTCATGCGGCGTCGGTGAGCAAGCGAGCAGGGCGATCGCGGCGAATTCCACGAGCCGCTACTTGGGGGCGAAGTCTATCGCGGCCGAGTTGATGCAGAAACGCTCGCCGGTCGGCTGCGGGCCGTCGGGGAAAACGTGGCCGAGGTGCGAACCGCAGTTGTTGCAGCGCACTTCGACCCGCACCATGCCATGCGCCCTGTCGACGACACGCTCGACGACCTCGCTGTTGATCGGCTCGAAGTAGCTCGGCCAGCCGCAGCCGGCATCGAACTTGGTGTCCGACTTGAACAGTGGCGTGCCGCAGCCGACGCAGTTGTAGTTGCCGTCGCTCCAGTGATCCCAGTACTTGCCGGTGAAGGGGCGTTCGGTCGCGGCCAGCCGCGCCACATCGAACTGCATCGGATCGAGTTGCGCGCGCCACTCGGCGTCGGTTTTCCTGACCTTGCGGTCCTTGTCGTCAATACGGCTCATGATGAACAGGAGACCTCGATGGTTTGCGCCCATTCGGGCGGGAAGCCGGCGAAAGCGGAGCTCGCGGCCGCGTCTTGTTCGTCGAACGGGCGCTGCAGAACTTTCAGCAGCCGCTCCACCTCGCTGAAGTCGCCGTCCCTGGCGCGGCGAATCGCCGTTTCTGCCAGGTGATTGCGAAGTATGAACTTGGGGTTCACCCGGTTCATTCGCAAGGCCCGCTCAACGTCGACGCTCGCCTCGACCTGCAGCCGCGCGGCGTAGCGGCCGGCCCAGGCGTCGAACGCATCGCGATCGATGAACAGGTCGCGGATCGCGGCGTTGGACGCGCCCGGCCCGGTTGCAAAAGTGGCCATGCGACGGAACGTGATCGTGAAGTCGCAGTGGTCGGCCGCCATGCGGCGCAGCAGGTCGTCGACGAGTTCGCGATCGCCATCGGCGTGTGTGCGCAGACCGAGCTTGGCCGACCAGCGCGCCAGCATCGCATCGGCGAACGCGACCTTGTAGGTCTCGAGCGTGGCCAGCGCGAGGTCGGAATCCTCGATCAGCGGCAGCAGCGCCTGCGCCAGCGCGTGCAGGTTCCAGAACGCCACATTGGGCTGGCGTGCCCAGGCATAGCGGCCCTGATGGTCCGAGTGGTTGCAGACGTGGCCCGGGTCGAACGCATCGAGAAAGCCGAACGGGCCATAGTCGATCGTCAGCCCGAGGATCGACATGTTGTCGGTGTTCATCACGCCGTGGCAGAAGCCGACGGTCTGCCACCCGGCCATCAGCTCGGCAGTGCGCAGCGTCACCTGCTCGAGCAACGCGACATACGGCAGTGCAGCGTCGCGGCAAGCCGGGTAGTGGTGCGCGATCACGAAGTCGGCGAGCGCGCGCAACTCGACATGCAGGTCGTGGTGCGCGAAGTGTTCGAAGTGGCCGAACCGGATGAAGCTCGGCGCGACGCGCGTGGCGACCGCGGCGGTTTCGATCTCTTCGCGCCTCACCGGCAGCGCGGAGCCGGTCACGCACAGCGCGCGCGTCGTCGGTATGCCCAGGCCGGCCATCGCCTCGGAGCACAGGAACTCGCGGATCGACGAGCGCAACACCGCCCTCCCGTCGCCCATGCGCGAGTAAGGGGTCTGCCCGGCGCCCTTGAGCTGCAGTTCCATCGGGCCGGCGGGCGTGTCGATTTCGCCCAGCCAAAGTGCGCGGCCGTCGCCGAGCTGCCCCGCCCAGACGCCGAACTGGTGCCCGCTGTAGACGC
Organism: Rhizobacter sp.; assembly: GCA_031360005.1. Classification (GTDB taxonomy): domain Bacteria; phylum Pseudomonadota; class Gammaproteobacteria; order Burkholderiales; family Burkholderiaceae_C; genus LMDS01. The sequence goes on along the minus strand of JANMAW010000400.1, from coordinate 547 downwards.
TCGCCAGCGTCTGCATGCCGGGCCAGAGACGATTGCCGCTGAACACCTGAAGCGCGTGCCAGTCGGGTCGCCGCGCCCAGTCGGCCGGCAGCCCCAGCAGCGCGGCACAGTCGGCGCTCGTCGCCACCCAGTGCGGGTCGGGCAGGGTCTCGGCAGGAAGCGCGGTGAAGAAGGATTCGCCAAGTCCGCGAAACCGGTTCGGCCAGCGCGCCGGCGGCGGCGCCGGAGCCGCCGCTTCGATGGCGAGATCGATGGCATTCATGGTAGCGAGTTTAGCCAGCAGCGCGGGCATTCACCTGCGCAGGGGCAAGACGGTTCGGCGTGCGGCCAACGGGTGCATCGGCTGGCGCCTTGTCCCGGCGGCGACAGGCCTTCGGGGTAGTCCCTGTAACCCCACGCACACCACTTCCGTTACCGTTGCCAACGGTCATGTGTCCCAGGAGATCACCCATGAAGTCTGCAAGCAGTTCGCCGGCCCGGCGCGTATTCAGCGTCACGATCGGCGCCGTATTGGCTGTCTGCGCGGGTGCCGTACTGGCGCAGGCCA
>JANMAW010000397.1:0-8709 GCA_031360005.1 Rhizobacter sp. | reverse complement strand
CTTCGGCTCGCCGACGCTGACGCCGCCGATCGCGTAACCCGGCAGGTCGAGCGCGGCCAGCGTGTGGAGCGACTCTTCGCGCAGGTTCTCGAACATCCCGCCCTGCACGATGCCAAACAGCGCGTTCGGGTTCTCGAGACGGTTGAACTCATCGAGGCAGCGCCGCGCCCAGCGCAGGCTCAGCCCCATCGAATCGCGCGCCTCGCGCTCGGTCGTGACGTGGCCGTTGGTCTCGTAAGGCGTGCATTCGTCGAACTGCATCACGATGTCGCTGTCCAGCACGCGCTGGATCTGCATGCTGATCTCGGGCGTCAGGAACAGCTTGTCGCCGTTCACCGGCGACGCGAACCTGACGCCCTCCTCGCTGATTTTTCGCATCTCGCCGAGCGACCAGACCTGGAAGCCGCCGCTGTCGGTCAGGATGGGGTGCTCCCACGATTCGAACCGATGCAGCCCGCCGAACTTCTGCAACACGTCAACGCCGGGCCGTAGCCACAGGTGAAAGGTGTTGCCAAGGAGGATCTGCGCACCCATCGCTTCGAGCGATGCAGGCATCACGCCCTTGACGGTGCCATAGGTGCCGACCGGCATGAACACCGGCGTTTCGACAACGCCGTGGTTGAGTGTCAGGCGGCCGCGACGCGCATGGCCATCGGTCTTCAGCAGATCGAACTTCAGCATGCGCAGAATTGTCGCAGCCGGCTTCAGGACGGAGCGCGCGCCAGCAGCATGGCATCGCCGTAGCTGAAGAAGCGGTACTTCGAATCGATGGCATGGCGGTACAGCGCGCGAACGTGCTCGAACCCGGCGAACGCGCTGACCAGCATCAGCAGCGTGCTCCTGGGCAGGTGGAAGTTGGTGAGAAGCACATCGACGACGCGGAACCGGAAGCCCGGCGTGATGAAGATGTCGGTGTCGCGGCTGCCGGCTTCGAGCCGCCCGCCGCGCGCCGCCGATTCGAGGGCGCGCGAGGTCGTGGTGCCGACCGCGACGATGCGCCCGCCCGAGGCCCGGGTCTGCGTGATGGCCTGCACGGTGCCGGACGGCACATCGAACCACTCGGCGTGCATCGTGTGCTGCGCGAGGTTTTCGGTGCGCACCGGCTGGAAGGTGCCCGCGCCGACATGCAACGTGATGCTGGCGGTCGCGATGCCGCGCTGCTTCAGCGCAACGAGCAACGCTTGGTCGAAGTGCAGCGCGGCGGTCGGCGCGGCGACGGCACCCGGGTTCGCGGCGAACACGGTCTGGTAGCGGCGCTCGTCGTCGGCGGTGTCGGCGTGCGTGATGTAGGGCGGTAGCGGCACGTGGCCATGGCGCTCGAGCAGCGCGAACGGGTCGCTCGCAAAGCGCAAGTGGAAGAGTGAATCCTGCGGGCCGGCACGGCCGAGCACCTCCGCATCGAAGGCATCGGCGAAGCGCAACCGGCTGCCGGGCTTCGGCGACTTGCTGGCGCGCAGGTGCGCGAGCACTTCGCAGTTCGGCAGCACGCGCTCGACCAGCGCCTCGACCGAACCACCGCTGGCCTTCGCGCCGAGCAGCCGCGCCTTGATCACGCGCGTGTCGTTGAACACCAGCAGGTCGCCCGGTTGCAGCAGCGACGGCAGCTCGCGAAACACGCGGTCCGTCGGCGCTGCGCCGGTGGCGTCGAGCAGGCGCGATCCGCTGCGCTCGGCGGCGGGCGTCTGGGCAATGAGTTCGGGGGGCAGAGCGAAGTCGAAGTCGCTCAATGCGTACGCAGCAGTCATGGTTGAGCCGCCGGAGCGAGGCGCCTATGGAATTGCGCAGCGCGGGCGGCTCATTCTCGCGCCGTCACTGCACAGATTCTCAGGTGCAACGTTCCGGCGCGAGGGCTGGACCGGCCCGTGCCAACAAGGGAGGCAGAATTCTCCCATGTCCCCAGCACGCGAGACCCCTGCAGCGCCCGCGCCGGGCCAGCAGAAATCGGCGCCGCAGCGGGCGCTCGAAAAGCTCGGACTGGTGCGCCCGATCGACTTCGCGCTGCACCTGCCGATACGTTACGAAGACGAGACCTGCATCGTGCCGATCGACAGCCTGCGCGACGGCAGCATCGCGCAGGTCGAGGGCGTGATCAGCGCCTGCGAGGTGCAGCTGCGCGGTCGGCGCCAGCTCGTCGCGCGGTTGCACGACGGCAGCGAAGAGCTGGTGCTGCGCTTCCTGCATTTCTACCCGTCGCATCAGAAGGCGCTCGCGGTCGGCAGCCGCGTGCGGTTGCGCGGCGAGGCGCGCGGCGGCTTCCTCGGGCTCGAAATGGTGCACCCGGCCTTCAAGGTGGTCAGCGCCGACACGCCCCTTGCCAGCGCGCTGACGCCGGTGTACCCGGCAAGCGCGCAACTGCCGCAGACCTACCTGCGCAAGGCGGTGGCTGCCGCGCTGGCGCGCGCCGATCTTGCGGAGTTGCTGCCCCCCGAAGCGGTGCCGCGCGGCATGCCGAACCTGCGCGACGCGCTGAACTTCCTGCACCACCCGGCGCCGAGCGTCGGCATGGCCACGCTCGAAGACCACAGCCATCCGGCGTGGCAGCGGCTCAAGTTCGAGGAATTGCTGGCACAGCAACTGTCGCAACTGCAGGCCAAGCGCGAACGCGAATTGCAGCGGGCGCCGCGCCTCAACGTGCGCACCGGCGGACTGCAGGACAAGCTGCTCGCAGCATTGCCGTTCACGCTCACCGGCGCGCAGCGCCGCGTCGTCGAAGAGATTGCCGCCGATCTGCAACGCGCCGCGCCGGACGGGGTCACCGGCATGCCGGCGACCGTGCCGATGCATCGCTTGCTGCAAGGCGATGTCGGTTCGGGCAAGACGGTGGTGGCCGCGCTCGCCGCCGCGATCGCGATCAACGAAGGTTGGCAATGCGCGCTGATGGCGCCGACCGAGATCCTTGCCGAGCAGCACTTGCGCAAGCTGGTCGGCTGGCTCGAGCCGCTCGGCATCACGGTCGCGTGGCTGACCGGGAGCCGCAAGGGCAAGGCGCGGGCGCGGATGCTCGAGCAAGTCGCGTCGGGCGAGGCGGCACTGGTGGTCGGCACGCATGCGGTGATCCAGGAGCAGGTGGTGTTCGCGCGCCTCGGGCTGGCCGTCATCGACGAGCAGCATCGCTTCGGCGTGCAGCAGCGGCTGGCGCTGCGCGCCAAGCTCGCGGCGTCCGGCATCGAGCCGCACACCTTGATGATGAGCGCGACGCCGATTCCGCGAACCCTCGCGATGACGTTGTTCGCCGACCTCGATGTCAGCACCATCGACGAGCTGCCGCCGGGGCGCACACCGATCGTCACGAAGCTGTTTTCCGAGACCAGGCGCGAGGCGGTGATCGCGCGCATCCGCGACGACGTCGTGCAAGGCCGGCAGGTGTACTGGGTCTGCCCGCTGATCGAAGGACCGGACGACGCCGACAGCGCTGCGTCGAAGGCTCATGGCGGCGCAGCAGACGTGAAGGGGCGAAGTTCCGGCCGCAGCCAAGCGCTCGATGTGCGCAACGCCATCGCCACTCACCAGTATCTGATCGACGCGCTGCCCGGCCAAGTGGTCGGGCTTTTGCACGGCCGGATGCCGGCGGCAGAAAAGGCCGCCGTGATGGCGCTGTTCAATGCCGGGCAGATTGCGGTGCTGGTCGCGACGACGGTGATCGAGGTCGGTGTCGACGTGCCGAACGCGTCGCTGATGGTGATCGAGCACGCCGAGCGCTTCGGCCTGTCGCAGCTGCATCAGCTGCGCGGGCGCGTCGGCCGGGGCACGGCGGCGAGCGTGTGTGTGCTGCTCTTCAGCGCGCCGTTGTCCGACACGGCTAAGTCCAGACTCAAGGCGATGCTGGAAACCGGCGACGGCTTCGAGATCGCGCGTCGCGACCTCGACATCCGCGGCCCAGGCGAGTTCCTCGGCGCGCGACAGTCGGGCGCGCCGCTGCTGCGTTTCGCCGACCTCGCGACTGATGAAGCGCTGGTGCATGCGGCGCGCGCCGCGGCGGCCCGGCTGCGCGACCGCAACCCGCAGGCAGCGCTCGCCCATGTCGAGCGTTGGCTGGGCGGGCGCTCCGAGTACCTGAAGGCCTGATCGCGTTCAGCGGATGATCGGCGCCGGTGGCGCCGGCAGCACGCGGCTCGCGCACATGCGGCGTGCCACGCCGACGCTGTCGCTGAAGCTGCCCCGGCACTGCTCGCGGCTCGACTCGTAGACCTCGCCGCCGGAGCAGCACCAGCCGGAGCGCTGCGGCGTCGGGATCGGGGCCGGCGCTGCGGGCCGGCAGTAGGACTCGGCGACGCTGCGACTGGTCGAGTAGGCGTTGCCGCCGCAGCGATTCGACCAGCTCGGCACGGTCCGGCCGTCGACGCAGCACCAGCCTTGCGACGGCGCATCGGCGACCTGCGACGCCCATTCGGCGGCGTCGCGCAACTCGCGTGCGTCGGCGGGCACCAGACGCGGCGGCGTGCGGTTGGGGTACGGCGACCACAAGGCTTCGCTGGCGCGCAGACGCACCGGCGCCCAGCCCGCTTGGCGCGGTCGGCAGGCCACGACGCCCTCGGCGACCGAGATCGCGACACCTCGATCGGGACGCACTTCGAACAGATAGCGGGTGCCTTCGACACCGGCGACGACGTTTTCGCTCGACGTCTCGAAGAAGCCGCGGATGTTGGCGAAGACCCGGCCGAAGAAGACCTCGAGCGAACCGACCTGCACGCGCGTGTTCTCGGCGAGCGCGGTGGTGCCCGCGCCGGTGGTGCCGCCGCTGAAACGGAGCACGGCCGCCGATTGCGGCCCGGTCTGCACCACGTCGCCGCGTTGCAATCGCATGCCGCGTGCGGCGCGGATCTCCTGGCCGTCGCGCCACACCCGCAGGCCGACTTCGGCGGGCTCGGCTTGCTGCCAGCGCGGCTCGGCGCCCGCGACATCGCGGGCCACCTGCTCGAGCCGGATGGTCGGCTCGCGCGGGCCGGTCTGGCATCCCGGCAGCATCAGCGAGATCACCAGCGCGAGCCCTCGGGCCGGCCAGCGCATCAGTGGGTTCATGTTGCGATCCTCCGAAAGGCCTGGAAGCGGCGTGCCATCACCTGCACCGCGCGCAATGCCGCGGCGGCCAGGCACAACGCGACGAGTTCGTTGACGACGTTGAGCAGTACGGCGCGCCGTGCCAGCCACCACGCCAGCGCCAGCCAGGCGAGCGCGAGCGCCAGCAGCGCCAGCCGGCGTTGCCACGCGGGGCGGTGAAACCAGCCGACCGCGACGACGCCACCGATCGCGCAGGCCGCCAGCGTGCTCATCAGTTGCCTGTCGGCCGTGGGCAGTTGCGGCACCCGGCCGCCGGCCAGCGTGCTGATGGCGTCGGCCTGAAGTTCGACGCCGAAGACGGTGCGCTGCGCGAAGCCGTCGCGCACGACGTGAACATCGGGGTTGGTGCCGGGGCGGTCGAGCGCGGTCAGGCCCACCAGCACGATGCGGTCCTTGAAGCGTGCGTCGGGGGTTCGCGTGGCATCGAGCGCCAGCGCATACGACACGCTGCGGGACGGGTCGCGCCAGAACCCTGCCGGCGCGATCCGCAGGCGCAGCATCAGCTGCTCGTCGCCGACCTGCGTGACGCGGCAATCGGGCAGCCCGACCCGTTGGCGTTCGACGCTGCTGAAGCGCACCGGCGGGTTGCGCGTGGGGCCGGCGAAGCGCAACTGGCGGCGCGCCAGGTCGGCCTCGAGCAGGCGATCGCCGACCACCGCCGACACTGCCAGCGACGGTGTATCGGCGCTGACCATTTCTCCGCCGGCACCGGTCGCGGGCCGCAGCACCGCGAGCGGCGATGACCACAGCGCGCCGCTGCCACGATCGGTCAGGCACAGCGAGCCCCAGGCAGCTCGCTGCAGCGGCGCGACGAGGGCCGGCATGGCCGCATCGAGCTGACGCACGCCGAATACCACGCGCATCGGTCGTGCCGCCTGGCTGGCGCGGTGCGCGGTGTCGCCGAGCACGGAGTCGGCGTCGCTGGTGGCTTCGAAGAACAGGTCGAACACGATCGCCGCCGCACCGGCCGCGGCCGCACGATCGATCAGCCGGGCGTGATCGCGCCGCCATTCGGCCGCATGCGCCGGGGCGAACTCGCGACCCAGGCTGCGCTCGCTCGCCGCGTCAATGCCCACCAGCAAAACCGCATCGCCGGTGTTCGGCCCGCCGGCCTGCAACAACAGACGCTGCGCGGCGGTGTCGAGGTTGAGCAGGTCGAAAAAGCCGGTCCAGCTCGCCGCGAGCAACGCTGTGACGAGCAACAGGGTGGCGGCCGGGCCGCCTTTGGCGATGCCCGACAGCCGCGTCCAGAAGCTCAGGTCCGGCGGCGGTTCGCCGAGCAGCTGCCGCACCAACTCGTTGATGTCGATGTCGAAGCTGGCGCTGCGAACCTCGGGCATGTTCAGCACGGCCAGCGATCGCAACTGCTCCGGCAGACCGGCGGCAGAAGGGGCCGGAGTGCCGTCGATGCGCACCGGCACGATGCGCTTGGCGTGTTCGATCGCGGTGACAAGTTCCAGCCGCACCGGGTCGTCGGGCTGCTCCAGGCGGCGCCCGCGCTCGTTGCTCACGTTCGACCAGTTCGGGCCGATCACGACGAGCACGACGTCGCTTGCGGCGATGCGCTCGCGCACCAGGCGCTGAAAGTCCTCGCCGTAGGGAATGTCAGAGGTGTCGAAGAACACCCGATCGGCGCCGAAGCGGGCACGCAGGGCCTCGCACAGGCTGCGGGCGCTCTTTTCGGCATCGCTTCGCCGGTAGCTGATGAAGAGCCGCGAGGGTTTGAACATGGGAGCCTGCGTTGCTCGCACCATAGCGGCGCGTGCCTGCAGTTGCAAGCCGGCGGCCTAGGGGGCGCCGAGCAGCCACGCGACGCCGCAGAGCCGCCCGGCTCGGCTATTCTTTGCCACCATGCCGCGATCCGACCGATGACCCTGACCGAACTTCGCTACACCGTCGCTGTCGCCTGCGCAGGGCGAAAGAGGGGCCCCGCCGCAGGTGGGGATCGCAGCCCGCAGCAGGCGGTGGGCGGCGGCGACGCGGTGCACCAGGGCGGTGGCGAAGCATGACCCTGACCGAACTTCGCTACATCGTTGCCGTCGCCCGCGAACGCCATTTCGGCCGTGCCGCCGAAGCCTGCTTCGTCTCGCAGCCGACGTTGAGCGTGTCTATCAAGAAGCTCGAGGAGGAGCTCGACGTGAGGATCTTCGAGCGCGGCGCGAACGAGGTGACGGTCACGCCGCTGGGCGAAGAGATCGTGCGCCAGGCGCAATCGGTGATCGAGCAGGCCGGCGCGATCAAGGAGATCGCGAAGCGCGGCAAGGACCCCGTCTCGGGACCGCTGCGCCTGGGCGTGATCTATACCATCGGGCCGTACCTGCTGCCCGACCTGGTCAGGCAGGCGATCGAGCGCCTGCCGCAGATGCCGCTGATGCTGCAGGAAAACTTCACCGCGAAGCTGCTCGAGATGCTGCGCACCGGCGAACTCGACTGCGCGATCATGGCCGAGCCCTTCCCGGACACCGGCTTGGCGGTGGCGCCGCTTTACGACGAGCCCTTCATGGCCGCGGTGCCGAAGCTGCATGCGCTGGCCAGGCGCAAGAGCATCAGCACCGAAGAACTGAAGAGCGAAACGATGTTGCTGCTCGGCACCGGCCACTGCTTTCGCGACCACGTTCTCGAGGTGTGTCCCGAATACGCCCGCTTCGCGAGCGAGGCCGAGGGCATCCGCAAGAGCTTCGAAGGCTCGTCGCTCGAGACCATCAAGTACATGGTGGCTTCGGGCATGGGCGTGACGGTCGTGCCGCAGCTCAGCGTTCCGAAGGACGACCAGCCGCACATCAGGTACATCCCGTTCACGAAGCCGGTGCCCACACGCCGCGTCGTGCTGGTGTGGCGGCGCACGTTCACGCGCTACGAGGCGATCGCGGCGCTGCGCAACGCTATCTATGCGTGCCCGCTGGTGGGGGTCAAGCGCCTCTCGTGACCGGATCCGGCCCGTGGCTCACCGGCCCCAGATCATCGTGACTATCTATTGAATAAACACTATCAATTGGAACGACCTATGTATCTTCCATAGACTTCCTGGCATCCCCTCACCCGCCAGGAGCGCTCCATGTCCGATCCAGTGTCCTTGACCACCGCCTCCGGAATCCCGGTCGCCGACAACCAGAATTCGCTCAGCGCCGGCCCTCGCGGCGCGTTGCTGCTGCAGGACTTCCACCTGATCGAGAAGCTGCAGCACTTCAACCGCGAGCGCATTCCAGAGCGCGTCGTGCACGCCAAGGGGTCGGGCGCGTATGGCACGTTCACGGTGACGCACGACATCTCGAAGTACACCAAGGCGAAGCTGTTCAGCACGGCGGGCAAGCAGACCGAAACCTTCGTGCGCTTCTCGACCGTCGGTGGCGAACGCGGCTCGGCCGACACCGAGCGCGACCCGCGCGGCTTTGCGCTCCGCTTCTACACCGAAGACGGCAACTGGGACCTGGTCGGCAACAACACGCCGATGTTCTTCATCAAGGACCCGATCAAGTTCCCCGACTTCGTGCACACCCAGAAGCGCAACCCGCAGACGAACCTCAAATCGGCGCAGATGATGTGGGACTTCTGGAGCAAGGCGCCCGAGAGCCTGCATCAGGTCACGATGCTGTTCAGCGACCGCGGCACGCCCGACGGCTACCGCCACATGGACGGCTTCGGCAGCCACAC
>JANMAW010000373.1:0-1562 GCA_031360005.1 Rhizobacter sp. | reverse complement strand
CGTCATCGCGCAAACCCGCGCCTGGGTCACGCGCGCGGTGGTCGGGCTGAACCTGTGCCCGTTCGCGAAGGCGCCGCTGGTGAAAGGCCAGGTCCGTTTTGTCGTCTGCGAAGCAAGCGACCCCGGCGCGCTGCTCGATGCGTTGTTCGCGCAGATGCACAGTCTGGCTCGGGCCGACCCTTCGCTGCTCGAAACGACGCTCGTGATCCACCCGAACGTGCTCGGCGATTTCACCGAATTCAATGACTTTCTCGACCTGGCCGACGCGGCGCTCGAGGACCTCGGCTATTCGGGGGTGCTGCAGGTGGCGAGCTTCCACCCGCAGTACCGGTTCGCGGGTACCGAGCCGGATGACTTGGGCAACGCCACCAATCGCTCCCCGTATCCGACGCTGCAGCTGCTTCGCGAAGCGAGCGTCGATCGCGCGGTGGCGGCGTTCCCGGAAGCCGACGCGATCTTCGAAGCCAATATCCGGACGCTGCAGGCGCTGGGCGCCGAAGGCTGGGCCGACCTGCAGGCCGAGTGCAGGGCCGACGCGGATGCACGCAGCCGCCCCCAGCCTCTTGCCTGATCGACACGATGCTGCAGTTCATCGACGTCCAGCTCGCTGCCGCGCGAATCAAGGGGGTGGCACACCGCACCCCCGTGCTCACTTCGCGCACGCTCGACGCGATGCTCGGGCTCCACGTCTTCATGAAGGCGGAGAACCTGCAGCGCATGGGGGCGTTCAAATTCCGTGGCGGCTACAACGCCGTCAACGCGCTCAGCGACGAGGCGCGCGCCCGCGGCGTGGTCGCATTTTCATCGGGCAACCACGCGCAGGCGGTCGCGCTGGCCGCGCAACTGCACGGCTGCCGGGCGACCATCGTGATGCCGCACGACGCACCGGCGCTCAAGCTCGCGGCGACGCGCGACTACGGCGCCGAAGTGATCCTCTACGACCGCTACAAGGAGGATCGCACGGCGATCGCCGCGGCGCTGGTCGACGAGCGCAATGCGACGCTGATCCCGCCTTTCGACCACCTGCTGGTGATGGCCGGGCAGGGCACGGCGGCGCTCGAACTGATCGAGGATGCCGGATCGCTCGATGCGCTGATCGTGTGTGCGGGCGGCGGCGGCTTCCTGTCGGGCTGCGCGGTCGCGGCCAGACACCTGTTGCCCGACATTCGCGTCTACGGGGCCGAGCCCGAGCGGGGCAACGACATGCAGCAGTCGCTGCGCAGCGGCCGGATCGTCAGCATCGAGGTGCCGCGCACGATCTGCGACGGGCAGCAGACGCAATCGGTCGGCACGCAACCGTTCGAGGTGATCCGGGCGCTCGTCACCGATGTGCTGACGGCGCCCGACCCGGCGGTCGTCGATGCGATGCGCTTCGCATTCGAGCGCATGAAGGTGGTGCTCGAACCTTCGGGCGCGAACGCGCTCGCAGTGCTGATGCGGCACCGCGAGCAGTTCCGGGGTCAGCGTGTCGGCATCACGCTGTCGGGTGGCAACATCGGTCTGGACCGGTTCGTCGCGCTTGTCTCGGGGGCCGAGCGGGTCGATTGACGGGCCCATGCGAG
>JANMAW010000244.1:0-1721 GCA_031360005.1 Rhizobacter sp. | reverse complement strand
TGCCACGGCCTGCCGATCGAGAACCAGATCGAGAAGACCTTCGGCCGCAACCTGAGCCGCGCCGAGGTACAGGCGAAGAGCCGCGCCTACGCGACCGAGCAGATCGCGCAGCAGATGGCCGACTTCAAGCGCGTCGGCGTGCTCGGCGACTGGGACCACCCGTACCGGACGATGGACTTCGGCAACGAGGCGGGCGAGATCCGCGCGCTGAAGAGGATCGTCGAGCGCGGCTTCGTCTACCGCGGCCTGAAACCGGTGTACTGGTGCTTCGACTGCGGCTCGTCGCTGGCCGAGTTCGAGATCGAATACGCCGACAAGAAGTCGACGACGGTCGATGTGGGCTTTCTCGCCGCCGAGCCGGACAAGCTCGCCGCGGCGTTCGGCCTCCCGGCGTTGGCAAAGGACGCCTTCATCGTCATCTGGACGACGACCGCGTGGACGCTGCCGGCGAACCAGGCGCTGAACGTCGGGCCGGAGATCGACTACGCGCTGGTCGACACCGAACGCGGCCTGCTGGTGCTCGCCAGCGCGCTCGTCGAGACCTGCCTGGCGCGCTACGGGCTCGCCGGCACGGTGATCGCGACGACGAAGGGTTCGCGACTGGAAGGCCTCGAGTTTCATCATCCGCTCGCCCGCGTCCACGCAGGCTACGACCGGCTCGCGCCGGTCTACGTGGCCGATTACGCGACCGCCGAAGACGGCACCGGCATCGTCCATTCGTCACCCGCCTACGGCATCGAAGACTTCAACTCGTGCCGCGCGCATGGTCTGGCGGTCGAGGACATCCTGAATCCGGTGCAGGGCAACGGTTCGTACGAGGCCACGCTGCCGCTGTTCGGCGGCATGAACATCTGGAAGGCGGCGCCGGTCATCACCGAGGCGCTGCGCGATGCCGGCCGCCTGTTCGCGACCGCGACGCTGGTGCACAGCTACCCGCACTGCTGGCGTCACAAGACGCCGGTGATCTACCGCGCCGCCGCGCAGTGGTTCATCCGGATGGACGAAGCGGATCAGGAACGGGCCGGCGTGTTCGCGGTCGATGCCCCGGCGAAGACCTTGCGCCAGACCGCGCTCGACGCGATCGAGCAGACGAAGTTCTACCCCGAGAACGGCAAGGCGCGGCTGCACGACATGATCGCGAACCGGCCCGACTGGTGCATCAGCCGCCAGCGCAACTGGGGCGTGCCGCTGCCGTTCTTCCTGCACAAGGACACCGGTGACCTGCACCCCGACACGATGGCGCTGATCGACCGCGCCGCGGCCATCGTCGAAAAAGGCGGCGTCGAGGCTTGGTCGACGCTGACGGTGGAAGATGTGCTCGGCATGGACGGCGAGCATTCGGCTGCGCACTACACCAAGAGCAACGACATCCTCGACGTCTGGTTCGATTCGGGCTCGAGCTTCTATCACGTGCTGCGCGGCAGCCACCCCGGCACGACCAGCGGGAACGACGCCGACGACAGCGTTCCCGAGGCCGACCTCTACCTCGAAGGCCACGACCAGCACCGCGGCTGGTTCCACTCTTCGCTGCTGATCGCCTGCGCGATGGAAGGCCACGCGCCGTACCGCGGCCTGCTGACGCATGGCTTCGCGGTTGATGGGTCGGGGCGCAAGATGAGCAAGAGCCTGGGCAACGTCACGTCGCTGCAGGACTCGACGCAGAAGCTCGGCGCCGAGATCATCCGGCTGTGGTGCGCCGCGACCGACTACTCGGGCGACCT
>JANMAW010000240.1:0-4075 GCA_031360005.1 Rhizobacter sp. | reverse complement strand
GCGCCGTGCGATCTCCGTCTTGCCGACGCCGGTCGGGCCGATCATCAGGATGTTCTTCGGCGTGATCTCGGTGCGCATCGGCTCGGCGACCTGCTGGCGCCGCCAGCGATTGCGCAGCGCGATCGCCACCGCGCGCTTGGCGTTGCCCTGGCCGACGATGTGCCGGTCGAGTTCGGAGACGATCTCCTGCGGGGTCATGCTGGACTTCATGTGTGTGTTCTCATCGCCGGCCTCGAGTGGGCTCCTTCGCCGGACTTTGCGCTGGTGGTTGCCGGGAGCCGGGAACCTGCCTTTCGCGGACCCGCCGGGCCGCTCGCCCCTTCGCTAAGCGTCCTCGAGCGTCTCGATGATGTGGTTCTGGTTGGTGTAGATGCACAGCTCGCCGGCGATCTCGAGCGACTTCTTCACCACCTCTTTCGGCGCGAGCTCGGTGTTCAACAGCAAGGCGCGCGCACTGGCATTGGCGTAGGCGCCACCGGAGCCGATCGAAACGATGCCATGCTCGGGCTCGAGCACATCGCCGTTGCCGGTGATGATCAGCGATGCCTCGCGATCGGCCACCGCGAGCATCGCCTCCAACCGGCGCAGCACGCGGTCGGTGCGCCAGTCCTTGGTCAGCTCGATCGCCGCGCGCACGAGGTGGCCCTGGTGCTTTTCAAGCTTGGCCTCGAAGCGTTCGAACAGCGTGAATGCATCGGCGGTGGCCCCGGCGAAACCGGCCAGCACCTGGTCCCGGTACAGCTTGCGGACCTTGCGTGCCGACGCCTTGACCACGATGGTGCCGAGCGTGACCTGCCCGTCGCCGCCGAGTGCGACCACCTTGCCGCGGCGGACGCTCAGGATGGTGGTGCCGTGAAAGTATTCCATCTGGCGCAGATAGGGGCCATTTGACCCAGGTCAAGGGCCGACACCGGGCTCACCGCAGCAGCGCCGCTGAACGCCGGGCCGCCCGAGCCAGGGCCGGCACCTTCGGGGGGTGCAGCGTAACCGCAGCCGCGGGCTGACATCTCATCAGACGGTGCGCACCTTCACCTTGGCGTGCTCATTGATGCCCATCGCACCGAAGAACAGTGCGACGAGCCGGTGCGCCTCGACGAACTGCACAGTGCGGTTCTCGGCGTGCCGCGCCAGCACCCAGTTGAGCAGGTCGCCGGCGGCGATGAAGTCGACCCGGATCAGCCGCGTGCACGCGACGTTGACGATGGTCGCTGCACCCAGTTCGGCATCCATTTTCTTCAACGTGTTGCCGATGTCGCCGACAAGCTGGCCCGACAACTCGACAGTGCCGACCTGCACCATGCTGGGGTCTTCGGTCATGCTTGATTCGACGAAGCTGGTGGCGACATCGCTCACCACCGACACCGGCGGCGACAAGGTCGACGAACCCGCGCCGCTGACGCGCACCTCGCAGCGGGGCGGCTCCCATGACGGCGGCGACACTTCGTAGGTCACGCAATAGTCGATCGCGGCTTCGTCGAACTGGTCAGGCCGGTTCGTCATGCGCAGCGCGTCGAGCCGCACTTGCCAATAAGCCGGGTCGGCATCGCGCACGCCGGTGGGCGCAGCGTCTTGCAGTACGGCGAACAGGCGCTCGCCGCCGAGCCAGCGCATGTCGAGGGCCTGGCCCATCCAGTTGCGGAAAAGCTCGCTGAGCCGCGCGCATGCTTCGGCGTCAATGCTGCGCAACGCGCTCCAATCGAATACCCACGGCAACGGCATCTGCAGCGACACCGAAGCGAGGCGGGCCACCGTCTCGGGGTCAACGTGTTCGGGGCTGACCCAGCCGACCTGACCCTGGATCGGCGAGTTCCGTGGCCGGTCCTCGCCCGCAGCTTCCGCCACCAGCTTTGGCATTGAAAACCACTGTGGCGCCGACCAGCCGAACTGCTGCGCGTAATCGAGCGCCAGCAACTCGAACTTGTGCTGTTGGCCGATCGCGCGGTACAGGTCGAACAGCACCAGCCAGGAGTCGGCGTGCTGGGCGCGCGGACCGCCCGGGCTGGTGAGGGCGGCCAGGGCTTGCTCGCATTGTTCGAAATCCGCGTTCGCGAATGCGATGACCGCCTCGTCGAGCTCGGGGTCGTGGATGACCTCGCTGAGCTCCTGTGCGAACGGGTGAGCGAACTCCGGCGACGCGGCGTCGAATTTGATCGAGCTCAATGGCGACACGCCCGTACCCATGGTCACCGGCGAGCCTGCCACCGGAAGTGCACGGTCGGTGGCGAAGTCATCGACCCGGCCGCCGTCGGCGCCGCCGGGCGGCACCGTCCGCGTCCAGGCAGCGTCCATCGCGGCCGGTTGGGTGGCAGCGTTGTAGAACTCGGGCGTGCGGCGCGGCGCCGCCGCGTACGCGGCGTCGCCGACCATTTGCTGCTCGATCTCGTCGATCTTGGCCTTCACGCCGCTGTCGGGTTTGGCGCCGTTGTCGACAATCCTGGCTTCCGAGTCGTCGATGCGCGACGAACCGCCGAGGGCCGCCAGCTGCTCGCTCGTCAGGCCCTCGCGGCGCACCTTGCGCAGCATGTCGAACTCGCGCTTGCGCACGAAATCGTTGCGCCGCTTGCGCTCGATCATCGCCTTCAACTCGCCCTTGGCGAATTCGGTCTCACGCGCTTCGTCGGCGGGCATGTCTAGTTCCGCCCACTCGGTGCTCGGGTTGGCGACGAACTTGACGACCTTGCGGAAGAAACTTGCCGTGTCTTTGGGCTCTGACATGTCGCGGGCTCGCGCGCTCCAAGTGTTGAGTGCCGCTGGCCCGCTCGACGGCGGGCGCAGCCCTGTCAGTCGCCGAACATCTTCTGCTTGAGTTCGCGCCGCTGCTGGGCTTCGAGGGACAGTGTAGCGGTGGGGCGGGCAATCAGACGCCCCAGCCCGATGGGTTCGCCGGTTTCGTCACAAAAGCCGTACTCGCCGGATTCGATGCGCGCCAGCGACTGCGAGATCTTTTTCAACAGTTTGCGTTCGCGGTCGCGAGTACGCAGTTCGAGCGCGTGTTCTTCTTCGATCGTCGCGCGGTCGGCCGGGTCGGGAACGATCGAGGTGTCTTCGCGCAGGTGCTCGGTGGTTTCACCGGCGTTGCTGAGCAGGTCGTCCTTCAGGGTCTGCAGCCTGATGCGGAAGAACTCGAGTTGCTTGTCGTTCATGTATTCCGAGTCGGGCATGGCCAGCACTTCGGCTTCTGCCAGATCGCGACCGGCCTTCGATTTCCAGGCGTTTGCGAGTTTCGGATCGGACTTCTGCGCCTGACGCGGGGTGTCGAGCTCGAGGTTGTTCATCTGCCGGGTCGGCGGTCGGGGTGGCGCAAAACGGTCTGCGAACCGAGACGTCGGCGCCGGCAGCGGCGCCTGCACCGCGGGTGCCGCGTATTTGGAGGCGCCACGCCCTGCCTTGCGCGGGACCAGCGGTGCGAGGTTCGCCGCCACCGCGGCTGGAGCGACGATCGGGGCCGGAGCCGGGGCCGGTTTGATGACCGGGCGCTTGGCCGTGGCGGCGGGTTTGGCCGCCACGACAGGCGCGGCCGCCGGTTTGGCGCGTGCCCGCACCGGCGCTGTCTTGCTCGGCATTGCCGGCTTCCTGACCGCCGGCTTCTTGACCGCCGCCTTCTTGATCGTCGGCATCTTGATCGCCAGCTTCTTGACCGGCGCCTTCTTGGCGGCCGTCGGCTTCGTCTTCGCTGCGGCCGGCACGGCAGGTGCCGCCTTGCGCGGGGCGGTTTTCTTCGGGGGCACTTTCCGGGCCGGTGTCTTGCTCACTGCAGTCTCCTCGCGTCAGCGGCTATACCCTTGCAAGGGGGGTGTCTTCGGCCGCCGCGGATTGTAGCCACGTTGCGGCGGCTCGTGAGGCGTCAAAGTTCACGCTGCGCGAGGTGGCGGCCCGGCAGTTCAAACGAGGCAGCCCTCCAGGCCCTGCAGGAAGATGTCGCGCGGCAGGTCCAGTCCGATGAACACCATCTTGCTGGTCTTCTTTTCGCCCGGCGCCCACTTCGGGCCGAGGTCGCTGCCCATCAGCTGGTGCACGCCCTGGAAGATGACCTTGCGGTCGCTGCCCTTCATGTTCAGCACGCCCTTGTAGCGCA
>JANMAW010000239.1:0-4854 GCA_031360005.1 Rhizobacter sp. | reverse complement strand
GCTCTCCGAGATCCTGAAAAACAGCGGCGGCGGGCTGATCCCGCCCGAGCTGATGGTCGGGATCGAGACCGCCGACGACGCCGCGGTGTACCGGCTCAACGACGAGCAGGCGCTGATCGCGACCACCGACTTCTTCATGCCGATCGTCGACGACCCGTTCGACTTCGGCCGCATCGCAGCGACCAACGCGATCAGCGATGTCTACGCGATGGGCGGCAAGCCGATCATGGCGCTGGCGCTGGTGGCGATGCCGGTGAACCAGCTGCCGCTCGAGGCGATCGGCCAGATCATCAAGGGCGGCGAGGCGATCTGCCGCGAGGCCGGCATCCCGATCGCGGGCGGCCACACGATCGACTCGGTCGAGCCGATCTACGGGCTCGTCGTGCTCGGCCTCGTGCACCCGGACCGGGTGCGCCGCAACGCCGACGCGAAGCCCGGCGACGTGCTGATCCTCGGCAAGCCGCTCGGGGTCGGCGTGCTGTCGGCGGCGCTGAAGAAGGGGAAGCTCGACGCCGCCGGCTACACGCAGCTCGTCAAGACGACGACGATGCTGAACAAGCCCGGCATCGCGTTCGCCGCGATGGCGGGGGTGCATGCGCTGACCGATGTGACCGGCTTCGGCCTCGCGGGCCACACGCTCGAACTGGCGCGCGGCGCCGGCGTCACCGCGGTGATCGATTGGGGCCGGGTGCCGCTGCTTCCCGGCGTCGCGGCGATGGCGGCCGATGGTTTCGTGACCGGCGCCTCGGGCCGCAACTGGGAAGGCTATGGCGCGCAGGTCGCGCTGGATGCCGCGCTGCCGGCGACCGCGCGCGACCTGCTGTCCGACCCGCAAACCTCGGGCGGGCTGCTGGTGAGTTGCGCACCCGAAGCGGCCGCCGAGGTGCTGCGAATCTTCAGCGACGGCGGCTTCGACCAGGCGGCGGTGATCGGCCGGATCGAAGCCGGCGCACCGGTGTTGCGGGTCGCAGCGTAACCGACCCACACATCAGCGCGACGGCCCGAGACGACCGCACCGATGCAAGACATCCTGATCAACTGGACACCACAGGAAACGCGCGTTGCCGTCGTCGAGAACGGTGCGGTGCAGGAGCTGCACCTCGAGCGCTCGCTCGAGCGCGGCCTGGTCGGCAACATCTACGCCGGCCGCGTCGCGCGGGTGCTGCCCGGCATGCAGTCGGCGTTCATCGACATCGGGCTGGAGCGCGCGGCCTTCCTGCATGTCGCCGACGTGCAGGTCAACGGCGTCGTGCCGAGAGGCAGCTCGGGTGCCGCGCGCGGCGACCCAGCCAACAACGGCGCGCCGCAGACGCCGATCGAGCGCCTGGTGTTCGAAGGCCAGACGCTCACGGTGCAGGTCATCAAGGACCCGATCGGCACCAAGGGCGCACGGCTGACGACGCAGATCAGCATCGCTGGGCGCCTGCTGGTGTTCCTGCCGCAGGACGACCACATCGGCATCTCGCAGAAGATCGGCTCGCACGAACTGCGCGAGCAGTTGCGCACGCGCATGAACCTGCTCGCGCAGGTGCCCGAAGGCGCGGGCCCGGCGGGTGGCTTCATCTTGCGCACGAACGCCGAAGAGGCGATCGACGAAGAGTTGTCGGACGACATCCGCTACCTGCGCAAGACCTGGGCCGCGGTGCGCGAGAAGAGCTTCAAGTCGCCGCCGGGAACGTTGCTGCACCAGGACCTCAGCCTGGTCGAGCGCGTGCTTCGCGATCTGGCGCACGACGGAACGCAGGCGGTGCGCATCGACTCGCAGATGCAGTTCGAGCTGCTGCGCCAGTTCGGCCAGGAGTTCACGCCGACCTCGGTCGCGAAGCTCGAACACTATGCCGGCGAACGGCCGATCTTCGACCTGTTCAACATCGACGACGAGATCGCGCGCGCGCTGATGCGGCGGGTCGATTTGAAGTCGGGCGGCTACCTGATCATCGACCAGACCGAGGCGCTGACGACGGTCGATGTGAACACCGGCGGTTTCGTCGGCGCGCGCAACTTCGACGACACGATCTTCAAGACGAATCTCGAGGCGGGACAGGCGATCGCGCGGCAACTTCGGCTGCGCAACCTCGGCGGCATCATCATCATCGACTTCATCGACATGACGCGCGACGATCACCAGAGCGCGGTGCTCGCCGAACTGCGCAAGCAGCTCGCACGCGACCGCACCAAGATCACCGTGAGCGGCTTCACGCAACTCGGGCTGGTCGAGATGACGCGCAAGCGCACCCGCGAATCGCTCGCCCACATGCTGTGCGAGGCGTGCCCGACCTGCGAAGGCCGGGGCCAGGTCAAGACGCCGCGCAGCGTGTGCTACGACATCCTGCGCGAGATCCTGCGCGAGGCGCGGCAGTTCAACCCGAAGGAATTCCGCATCATCGCGTCGGCCGCGGTGGTCGAGATGCTGCTCGACGAAGAGAACCAGCATCTCGCCGGGCTGTCGGACTTCATCGGCAAGCCGATCTCGTTGCAGGCCGAGCAGATGGGATCGCCGGAGCAGTACGACATCGTGCTGATGTGAAGTGCAGCGGTGGCAGCCGAAATGGGTGTGAATGGGTGTCGAAACGCCCCCCCACCGGGCCTTGTCGAAAATCCACCGGTGCGATGACATGCTGGTGTCAAAGCACCCCTTACCGGGCGCTCAAGGAAGCGTCCGTACAGCGCGGCAAGACGATCGGGCAACTGATCGACGAAGCCTGGATCTCTATGGCATCAAATCGCGGGAGGACGCAAGCGACCTCGTGCGCCCGTCGCCCGCATCCTTGACGGCATGCTGGGCGCGGCCTTCCCGTTAGTGCTGTCCGAGGCCCTGCTGGCCGAATTCCCGCGACCTGCGCGAGGCAGAGCGCCGGCATGCGACGCCGGGCGATCAAGGCGCGGGCTTCCTTGCGGGTCCTCCTGCCTCGAACGCCTGGCGCCCCGGCCCGCTCGCGTCAACGCGACAGCGAACGATAGACCGCGGCTTCGAAATCGACAAAGCCGGGGTACGACGCCACATCCTGGAACGGCAGGATCTGCGAGCCCCAGAAGCCTCCGACGCCGGTCTTGCGGTCGATCCAGTAGAACAGGTTGCCGAGCCCGGCCCACATCAGCGAGCCTGCGGGCCGGCCCGTGGCGGTCTGCTCTTCGTTGCGCTGGAACGTGAGGGCCCAGGTCTTGGTCACGCCCGGGTCGAACTCGCCGTCGTTCGACAGCGACGGGATCGACGTCTTCCAGCCGCCGCTGGTCATGCCGGCGGGCAGGCCGTTCTTCGACATCCGATCGACCGTCTCGGCCTTCAGCACGCGGCCGTTCGGGCCGGCACCGTCGTTCAGGAACATGCGGATGAACTTCATGTACTCGCCGACGCTGGCGTACAGGCCGTGGCCGCCCATGTCCATCTCGGGCGGCTGCGGCAGGATCAGATCGGGCAGGGGCGTGAGCTTGCCGTCCTGCGCGCGGTCGTGCAGCACAGCGCGCCGCGCCTTCATCGAATCGGTCAGCGTGAAGCCGATGTCGCTCATGCCCAGCGGGCCGAAGATGCGCTCACTGAACACCTCACCGAGGCGCATGCCGCGCTGCTGCTCGACGATGCGGCCGAGCCAGTCGATGTTGACACCATAGGTCCAGCGCTCGCCCGGCTCGTGCAGCAGCACGGTGCGGATCGACGCGAAGCTGCTCGACACGACGGTCGGGATGCCCTTCGCGGTGCGGTACTTCAGGTCGTCGTCGCTGAAAAACTCGTAGCAAAGGCCGGAGATGTGCAGCATCAGGTCGCCGACGGTGATGTCGCGCTTCGGTGCGCGCGTCGTCGGTTGGCCGGCCGCGTCGAAGCCGTCGAGCACCTGCAGTTCGGCGATCTCGGGCACGTATCGCTTCGCCGGGTCCGCGAGGTCGATCTTGCCCTCCTCGATGAGCTGCATGACCGCGGTGCCGGTCATCGCCTTGGTGGTGGAGAAGATCGCCATCACCGAGTCGAGCGTCATCGGCTGATCCTTGCCGAGCTCTCGCTTGCCGGCGCAGCCTTCGTAGAAATTGCCGTTGCGGTCGGTGGCCATCGCCACGACGCCCGGAGCGCCGCCCGCCCGGCTGACGCTGTAATCCAGCACTGTATCGGCGGACTGTCTGATCGTTTGAGCCATTCCTGTCTCCTTCATCGGGTCGCGGCGGCTCGTGGTTCGGCCTGCTCCGAGCCGCCGCGGCCATGAGCAGGCCAGCAGAAATTAGTCAAGGTTCCCGATCCATGCGAGTACGGGTGAACCCTGACGCAAAACGGGCCGATGCGCGGAAGTCATCGCGCGGCCGCGGGGCGCGTGCGCATTGTTGCGTGACTCAGCGCGGCGGCTTCACCGCTTCCAGCTCCCACAGCAGGTGCGTCAGCCGGCCGCGCAGGCGGCGGTTCATCAGGCGCAACTGCTGGCGCGCGGTCAGCGGCGCCGACACCAGCGAATCGAGGTACACGACCCACTCGATGCGCGGGGCCCAGAACGCGCCGGTGAATCCGTAGATGGCGCCGAGCGGCTGGTCGCCGCAGAAGTACTCGTGCGTGCGCTCGGTGATGATGTTGACGTGGGTCGGGTCGACGAAGGCCGCGGGGCTCGGGAACGCCGGGGTCAGCGCATACAGCTTGCCGCCCGGCGCGAGCACGCGCCAGATCTCGTTCATCAGGTTGATGAACGGGAACCACGTGCCGCCTCCATCGGGCGTGGTCAGCAGCCGCGGCACGTGTTCGATGAAGTCGTACGCCGACACCGAGCCGAAGCTGTTGTCGGGGTACGGGATCGGATCGAGCACGACGTTGGCGCAGCGGAACTCGGCCTGCGGCGTCGACTGCAGCGGCCGGATGTCGACCCCGCACAGTTCGCGCCG
>JANMAW010000351.1:0-1869 GCA_031360005.1 Rhizobacter sp. | reverse complement strand
CTTGCGGTCGCCGGCCAGCACCTGGCCCTGGATCGCGGCACCGACGGCCACGGCTTCATCGGGGTTGACGTCCTTGCGCGGCTCCTTGCCGAAGAACTCCTTGACCTTCTCCTGCACCTTGGGCATGCGCGTCATGCCACCGACCAGGATCACGTCGTCGATCGCGCTGACGGCGACGCCGGCGTCCTTGATTGCCGTGCGGCACGGCGCGATCGTGCGCTCGATCAGGTCTTCGACCAGCGCTTCGAGCTTGGCGCGCGAAAGCTTGATGTTCAGGTGCCTCGGCCCCGACGCGTCGGCCGTCACGTAGGGCAGGTTGATGTCGGTCTGCGCGCTGTTCGACAACTCGATCTTGGCCTTCTCGGCGGCCTCTTTCAGACGCTGCAACGCGAGCACGTCCTTGCCCAGATCGACCCCTTGATCTTTCTTGAACTCGGCAATGATGTAGTCGATGATGCGCTGGTCGAAGTCTTCGCCACCGAGGAAGGTATCGCCGTTGGTCGACAGCACCTCGAACTGCTTCTCGCCGTCGACATCGGCGATCTCGATGATCGAGATGTCGAAAGTACCGCCACCCAGGTCATAGACCGCGATCTTGCGGTCGCGCTTGCCGTGCTCGGCCGCCTTGTCGAGGCCGAACGCGAGTGCCGCGGCGGTCGGCTCGTTGATGATGCGCTTCACATCCAGGCCGGCAATCCGGCCGGCGTCTTTGGTGGCTTGGCGCTGCGCGTCGTTGAAGTACGCCGGCACGGTGATCACCGCCTCGGTGACGGGTTCGCCGAGATAGTCTTCGGCGGTGCGCTTCATCTTGCGCAGCACCTCGGCGCTGATCTGCTGCGGCGCCAGCTTGTTGCCGCGCACCTCGACCCACGCGTCGCCGTTTTCGGCGGCGCTGATCTTGTAGGGCATCAGGTCGATGTCCTTCTGCACTTCCTTCTCGCTGAACTTGCGGCCGATCAGGCGCTTCACGGCATACAGCGTGTTGCGCGGGTTCGTCACAGCCTGGCGTTTCGCCGAAGCGCCGACGAGGATCTCGCCGTCCTCCTGGTACGCCACGATCGACGGCGTGGTGCGGGCACCTTCACTGTTCTCGATCACCTTGGTGGTGTTGCCTTCCATGATCGACACGCACGAGTTGGTGGTGCCGAGGTCGATGCCGATGATTTTGGCCATGATGTGTGCTCCTGAGACTGGAATGAGTTGTTCTTAACGTGTGGACAGCCTGTGGGCTTTCAAGCGTTTGCTGTGGGTAGTGCGGTGTGAAAGCTGTGCAGAACCGATCAGCTCGAGGCTGCCACGGTGACCAGCGCGGGCCGCAGCACGCGATCGGCGATCAGATAACCCTTTTGCAGCACCGCGACCACGGTATTCGGCTCCTGCGCTGCCGGCACCACGCTGATGGCCTGGTGCTGGTGGGGGTCGAACCTGGTCCCAGTGGGCGGGCTGATCTCGACGACCTTGTTGCGTTCCAGTGCCGACATCAGCTGGCGCAGCGTGGCGTGGACCCCTTCGAGCATCTGCCCCGGAGTGGCATCCGGGATCGCGATCGCCGCCTCCAGGCTGTCTTTGACCGGCAACAGGCTCTCGGCGAAATTCTCGACCGCGTACTTGCGCGCCTTGGTGATTTCGTCGTCGGCGCGACGCCGGGTGTTCTCGGCCTCGGCCTTGGCCCGCAGGAAGGCATCGGACACCTCGGCGTGCCTGGCTTCGAGTTCCTGCAGCTTGAACTCGGCGTTCAGGGTGGCCGCGGCGTCGGCGCTGCTGGCGTCCGTCGGCTCGGGATTCGGTGGGGTGGGGTCGATGTTTGTCATGGCCATGAAGGGTTCCGTTGCGCCCCATCTGCGGCGATTGCCCTCAGGTTCAAGAGGG
>JANMAW010000343.1:0-2411 GCA_031360005.1 Rhizobacter sp. | reverse complement strand
CCATCGACGATGGTGCGTTGCAGTTTACGAATGTCCATTCAGCTCCTGAGCGGGGTTCTGGTCTTGGTAGAGGTGGTGGCGGGCAATATAACGCGCGACCGGCGCAGGCACCAGATCGTCGATGTCGCGCCCGCCCGCGATTCGTTCGCGGATGTCGGTCGACGAGATGTCCATCATCGGCAGCGCCACCGCCTGGTGCGCGGTACGCAGCACCTGCGGGTCGGCCGTCACGCCGGCGCCGGGGCGATTCGCGATCGCCAGCGTCACGAGGGCCAGCAGTTCCTGCCAGCCGTGCCAGGTGTGAAAGCCGGCGTACTGGTCCTGCCCGATCACGAGAAACCAGTCCGCGCGCCCGCGCGTGGCGCGAAGCTCGCGCACCGTGTCGACGGTGTAGCTCGGGCCGTTGCGCGCGGTTTCGATGCGCGACAGCGCGAAGCGCGGCTCGCCTTCGATCGCGAAACGCAGCATCGCCTCGCGGTGTGCCGCAGGCGTCAGCACGCGCAGCTTCTGCCAGGCCTGCCCGGCCGGCACCCACAGCAGTTCGTCGAGGCGCAACTCGGCCACCGCCAGCCGCGCCAACGCGACATGCGCGTTGTGCACCGGATCGAAGCTGCCGCCGAAGATGCCGATGCGTTGCGCGGTCGCCTTCACAGACGTGCCTTCGTGCTGCGCATCCCGCTGTGCGCCATAGGCACGAACCGGCCGCTTCGTGGCCCGGAGCGGCCCGGCGGACTCATGCGCGCGCCTGCTCCGGCCATGCGGCCCAGTCGCGCGGGCGCAGGAAGTCGCTGTACAGCCGCGCCTCGGCCGAGCCGGGCTCGGGCTGCCAGTTGTAGCGCCACGTCACGATCGGCGGCAGCGACATCAGGATGCTCTCGGTGCGCCCGCCCGACTGCAGCCCGAACAGCGTGCCGCGGTCGAACACCAGGTTGAACTCGACATAGCGGCCACGCCGGTAGGCCTGGAAATCGCGCTCGCGCGCGCCATACGCGATGCCTTTGCGCGCTTGAAGGATCGGCAGGTAGGCGGGCAAGAAGGAATCGCCGACCGCGCGAAGCATCGCGAAGCTGCGCTCGAATCCGAGCTCGGCGAAGTCGTCGAAGAACACCCCGCCGATGCCGCGCGGCTCGTTGCGGTGCTTCAGGAAGAAGTACTCGTCGCACCACTGCTTGAAGCGCGGGTACTTGTCGTCACCGAAGGGGCACAGCGCAGCGCGGTTGACGCGGTGGAAGTGCGCCGCGTCTTCCTCGAAACCGTAGTACGGCGTCAGGTCCATCCCGCCGCCGAACCAGCTAACGGGTTCCCCGCCGTCGGGCAGCGCCGCGAGCATGCGCACGTTCATGTGCACCGTCGGCACATACGGGTTGCGCGGGTGGAAGACCAGCGAGACGCCCATCGCCTCGAACGGCGCGCCCGCCAGCTCGGGCCGGTGCTGCGTCGCCGAAGGCGGCAGGGTCTGGCCCTGCACGTGCGAGAAGCTGCAACCCCCGCGCTCGATCACCGCGCCACCCTCGAGCAGGCGCGACAGCCCTTCGCCTTCGAGCTTGCCGCCGGGCTCGCGCTGCCATGCGTCGGTGATGAACGGCTGGCCATCCTCGGCTTCGATCGCCGCGACGATGCGCGACTGCAAGCCGAGCAAGTAGCTTCGAACCGCCTGTGTGTTGTTCATGTCTCGAACCGGATCGGCACCGCGAATCCCGGCACTCTGGTCACCGCTTGATCGCCCGGTGGCCGATGTCGCGCCGGTACTGCGCACCGTCGAAGCGAATGTCGCGCAGCAGCCTGTAGGCATGCTGCTGCGCTACCTTCACCGAGTCGCCCATCGCGGTGACGCACAGCACCCGCCCCCCCGAGGTGACCGGGCCGTTCGGTGTCGGCGCGGAGCCGGAATGGAACACCATCGCGTCCGTGGCGTCGGCCGGCAGCCCGGTGATCGCGTCGCCGCGCCGAGGCTGCAGCGGGTAGCCGCCCGCGGCCATCACGACGCCGAGCGCGGCACGCCGATCCCATTCGAGCTTGACGCGGTCGAGCGTGCCGTCGGTCGCGTGCATCAGCACGTCGAACAGGTCGCTCTTCAGCCGCATCATGATCGGCTGCGTCTCGGGGTCGCCGAGGCGGCAGTTGAATTCGACGGTGCGCGGCTGGCCGCGCGAATCGATCATCAGGCCGGCGTACAGGAAACCAGTGAACGTGATGCCGTCCTTCGCCATGCCGGCGATCGTCGGGCGGATGATCTCGTGCATCACCTTCGCGTGCACGTTGGGCGTGACCACCATCGCTGGCGAGTACGCGCCCATGCCGCCGGTGTTCGGCCCTTCGTCGTTGTCGAGCAGGCGCTTGTGGTCCTGGCTCGTCGCCAGCGACAGCACGTTCCTGCCGTCGCACAGCACGATGAAGCTCGCTTCCTCGCC
>JANMAW010000229.1:0-3326 GCA_031360005.1 Rhizobacter sp. | reverse complement strand
CTCTTCGATCTTGCCGGTCGAGATCGGGTCGAGCGCCGAGCACGGCTCGTCGAGCAGCAGCACCTCGGGCTTGATCGCGATGCCGCGCGCAATGCACAGCCGCTGTTGCTGCCCGCCCGACAGGCCCGAGCCGCTCTGGTTCAGCTTGCCCTTGACCTCGTTCCACAGCGCTGCCTTCTTCAACGCCCACTCGACGCGCTCGTCCATCTCGATGCGCGCCAGCGTCTCGAACAGCTTCACGCCGAAGGCGATGTTGTCGTAGATCGACATCGGGAATGGCGTCGGCTTCTGGAACACCATGCCGACCTTGGCGCGGATCAGCGAGACGTCTTCCTTGGAGGTCAGGATGTTCTCGCCGTCGAGCATGATCTCGCCTTCGGCCCGCTGTTCCGGGTAGAGCTCGAACATGCGGTTGAAGGTGCGAAGCAGGGTCGACTTGCCGCAGCCCGAAGGGCCGATGAAGGCAGTCACCTTGTTCTCGGGGATGTCGAGGTTGATGTTCTTCAGCGCCTGGAAACTGCCGTAGTAGAAATCGAGATTTCGCACCGACAGCTTCACCTTCTCGGTGACCGGCAGATCGGTTCGTGTGTCCATGACGCAGGCTCCCGACTCAGTGCTTGCTGCGCAGGAACGTGCGCGCGAGGATATTCAGCACGAGCACGCCGAGCGTGATGAGGAAGACGCCCGCCCAGGCGAGCTTCTGCCAGTTTTCGTATGGGCTCATCGCGAATTTGAAAATCGTGACCGGCAGGCTCGCCATCGGCGAGCTCAAGTCGCTGGTCCAGAACTGGTTCGACAGCGCCGTGAACAGCAGTGGCGCAGTCTCGCCGGCGATGCGCGCCAGTGCCAGCAGCACGCCAGTCATAACCCCCGCGCACGCGGCCTTCAACGTCACGGTCATCACGACCTTCCACTTCGGTGTACCGAGCGCGTAGGCCGCTTCGCGCAGCGCATTCGGGATCAGCGCCAGCATGTTCTCGGTGGTGCGGATCACGACCGGAATCACGATCAGCGCCAGCGCCAGCACGCCGGCCCACCCCGAGAAGCTCTTCAGGCGAGCCACGACCACCGAATAGATGAACAGGCCGATCACGATCGAAGGCGCGGCCAGCAGGATGTCGTTGATGAATCGGGTCACGTTGCCCAACCAGCTCTTTTGCCCATACTCGGCCAGGTAGATGCCGGCCAGGATGCCGATCGGTGTGCCCAACAGCGTGGCCAACGTCACCATCGTGACCGAGCCGAAGATCGCATTGGCCAGGCCCCCTGTCTCGGCCTGCGGCGGCGGCGTCATCTGCGTGAACAGCGACAGCGCAAGACCACCGACGCCCAGACGCACCGTTTCCACCAGGATCCAGATCAACCAGAACAGGCCGAAGGCCATCGCGGCGATCGAAAGCGTCAGCGCGATCGCATTCATCCGCTTGCGCTTCGCGTGCTTGCTGACGCGCGAGGCCTGCGACACGTCAAGCTTCGAGGTCATCGTCGCGGTGGTGTTCATGCCCTCGCTCCCTCGCTCTTCGTCAACTGCGCAAGCAGGACCTTCGACAAGGCCAGCACCACAAATGTGATGAAGAACAGCACCAGCCCGAGATAGATCAGCGAAGCCTGGTGCAAGCCCTCGCCCGCCTCGGCGAATTCGTTCGCGAGTGCCGAGGTGATGCTGTTGGCCGCCTCGAACAGCGACGCCGAGTTGAGCTGGTTCTGGTTGCCGATCACGAAGGTCACGGCCATCGTCTCACCGAGGGCCCGACCCAGGCCGAGCATCACGGCGCCGACGACCCCGGTCTTCGTGTAGGGCAGCACGACCTTGAACATCACTTCCCAGGTCGTCGAGCCGAGCGCGTAGGCCGACTCCTTCAAAAGCGGCGGCGTGACATCGAACACATCCCGTGTCACGGAGGCGATGAACGGGATGATCATGATCGCCAGGATGATGCCGGCAGAGAGCAGCCCGATGCCCACCGGCGGACCCGAGAACAGCGCGCCGAGGTACGGCACGCCGCTGAAGAGCGATTGCAGGGGCTGCTGAACATAAGTCGAGAGCAGGGGGCTGAACACCAGCAGGCCCCACATCCCGTAGACGATGGACGGAACGGCTGCGAGCAACTCGATCGCGGTGCCGAGCGGCCGCTTCAGCCAGCTTGGCGACAGTTCGGTCAGGAACAGCGCGATGCCGAAACTAACCGGCACCGCGATGACCAGCGCGATCAACGAGGTCATCAGCGTGCCGTAGATCATCACGAAACCGCCGTAGCTGTTCTTGACGGGGTCCCATTCGCTGCGCCACAGGAAGCTCAATCCGTATTCCCGGATCGCCGGCGCAGCGCCGATCAACAGTGACACGACGATGCCCGCCATCAATGCCAGGGTCAGCCAGGCGGCGCCGTGCGCGAGCAACGAAAAAACGCTGTCGGCCCAGGGAGCCGTCCGGCGCGGAGCGGGTGGCCGACTCAACGGATGAATGCGTTCCATCTTTTCGTCGCCGCGATCGCCCCTGTGTGGAATCGCTGGAAGTGTAGCGGCCACGCCTCCTGCGGATCGAAGTGGGTCGGGGCGGCGTACAGAGCGCCCGTCGATCAGCCGCTTACCTGAAAGCGATCGGCTTGCCGGCCCCATCCTTGATCTCGGCCCATTGCTTGCGCACCAGCGCCTTCACGTTGTCGGGCAGCGCCACATACTCCAGATCGGCGGCCATCGTGTCGCCGTTGGCATAGGCCCATTCGAAGAACTTGAGCGCGTTGGCTGCGTTGACAGGCTTGTCCTGGGCTTTCTGCATCATGATGAAAGTGGCACCCGTCAGAGGCCAGGCGTCCTTGCCCGGCTGCTCCGTCAGGATCTGGTAGAAGGTCCTGGACCAGTCGGCCGAAGCGGCCGCCGCCTTGAAGTTCACGTCGTCTGGCGTCGAGAAGTTGCCGTCCTTGTTCTTCAGCAAGGTGTAGGTCATCTTGTTCTGCTTGACGTAGGCGTACTCGACGTAGCCGATCGAGTTGGGCAGCCGGTTCACGAAGGCGGCAACACCTTCGTTGCCTTTGCCGCCCGCTCCCGTCGGCCAGTTCACGGCCGTGCCCTCGCCAACCCTGGACTGCCACTCCGGGTTCACCTTTGACAGGTAGTTGGTGAAGATGAAACTGGTGCCAGACCCATCGGCACGACGCACCACGGAGATCGCAGCGTCGGGCAGCGGCAGGCCCGGGTTCAGCGCGGTCAGTGCGGCGTCGTTCCACTTCGTGATCTTGCCCAGGTAGATGTCGCCGAGCACCTGGCCGGTGAGCTTGATCTGCCCTGGCGCTATGCCCTTGATATTGACGACCGGAACGACGCCC
>JANMAW010000228.1:0-2477 GCA_031360005.1 Rhizobacter sp. | reverse complement strand
GTTCGCGGTGCTGGTGCTCGCCGGCGTCGCGGCGCTGATCGAGCGCACGCGGCTCGGCCTGTTCGTTCGCGGCGTGACGCAGAACCGCAAGATGGCGGCGTGCATGGGCGTGAACACGGCGCGCATCGACACCTATGCGTTCGCACTCGGTTCGGGCATCGCGGGGCTCGCTGGCTGCGCGCTGTCGCAGGTCGGCAATGTCGGGCCCGATCTGGGGCAGGGCTACATCGTCGACTCGTTCATGGTGGTGGTGCTCGGCGGTGTCGGTCAACTCGCCGGTACGGTCTACGCGGCGATGGGCCTGGGCGTGCTGAACAAGCTGCTCGAAGGCTGGCAGGGCGCCGTGCTCGCGAAGATCATCGTGCTCGTCTTCATCGTGATCTTCATCCAGAAGCGGCCGCAGGGCATCTTCGCGATGAAGGGCCGGAGCGCCGAGGCATGAGTGCCGTTCTGCCAACCCCGATGCGCGTGGTGCCGCCGGTCGCAGCCCGCTACGCCGGCAAGCGCTGGAGCGCGATCGCCGCCGCGATCACCGTCGTCGCGGTGCTCGCGCCGATCCTGAACCTGATGGTCCCGGCCGGCAACGTGTTCCACCTCTCCGGCTACGCCGTGCAGCTGATCGGCAAGATCATGTGCTATGCGATCTGTGCGCTGGCGATGGACCTGATCTGGGGCTACACCGGGATCCTGTCGCTCGGCCACGGCGTGTTCTTCGCGCTCGGCGGCTACGCGATGGGCATGTACCTGATGCGCCAGATCGGCCGCGACGGCAACTACCAGTCGGACCTGCCCGATTTCATGGTCTTCCTCGACTGGAAGACGCTGCCTTGGCACTGGGCGCTCAGCGACTCGTTCGTCGCCACGCTTGCGCTGGTCGTGCTGGTGCCGGGGCTGCTCGCATTCGTGTTCGGCTTCTTCGCGTTCCGCTCGCGCATCAAGGGCGTGTACTTCTCGATCATCACGCAGGCGATGACCTTCGCGACCATGCTGCTGTTCTTCCGCAACGAGACTGGCTTCGGTGGCAACAACGGCTTCACCGACTTCAAGCGCATCCTCGGCGTGCCGATCGCCACGCCGTCGATGCGCATGACACTCTTCGTGCTGACGGGCCTGACGCTGATCGGATTTTTCGTGATGGCACGCTGGCTGGTCGGCAGCAAGTTCGGCCGCGTGCTGCAGGCGATCCGCGATGCCGAGACGCGCGTGATGTTCACCGGCTACGACCCGCTGCGCTACAAGCTCGCGATCTGGGTCATCTCGGCGGTGATGTGCGGCGTCGCCGGCGCGCTGTATGTGCCGCAGGTCGGCATCATCAACCCCGGCGAGATGTCGCCGGCAGCCAGCATCGAGATCGCGATCTGGGCCGCGGTCGGCGGGCGCGCTTCGCTGATCGGGCCGATCGTCGGCGCGTTCTTCGTGAACCTTGCGAAGAGCTGGTTCACGCAGGCGTTCCCGGAGTTCTGGCTGTACTTCCTAGGCGCGCTGTTCATCGCGGTGACGATCTTCCTTCCGAATGGCATCTTCGGCCTGTTTCGCAGGCCCGGGGGAATCATCGGGTTGCTGCGCCGCAAGCCGAAGGTGCAGACCCTATGACGCCGGACCTGATGAAGGCCGGTGCGCAGATCCGCATCGAGCACGAACGCAAGTTGGCCGCGGCCGCCGGCCGGTCGGGCGGCCGCGAGACGAGCTACTCGCGCGTCGTCGCGCCGGGTGAGCTCGACGTGGCCCACGGCGCGATCCTCTACCTCGACGACATCACCGTCAGCTTCGACGGCTTCAAGGCGCTGAACGCGTTGTCGCTGTCGATCAGCGCCGGCGAGATGCGCTGCATCATCGGCCCGAACGGCGCCGGCAAGACGACGATGATGGACGTCATCACCGGCAAGACCCGGCCGGATCTCGGCAAGGCCTTCTTCGGCTCGACGATCGACCTGCTGCGGCTGCGCGAGAACGAGATCGCATCGATCGGCATCGGCCGCAAGTTCCAGAAGCCCACCGTGTTCGAGCACCTCAGCGTGTTCGAGAACCTGGAGCTCGCGTTGTCGGCCGATCGCGGCGTGCGATCGTCGATGTTCTTCCGGCTCGACGGCGAGCAGCTCGACCGCATCGGGCAGATGCTGACGCTGATTCATCTGAAAGACAGCGCGCAGCGCACCGCCGGGCTGCTGTCGCATGGCCAGAAGCAGTGGCTGGAAATCGGCATGCTGCTGATGCAGGACCCGAAGCTGCTGCTGCTCGACGAGCCGGTGGCCGGCATGACGGACGAAGAGACCGAACGCACCGCAGAGTTGTTTCTCTCGCTCGAAGGCAACCATTCGCTGGTGGTTGTCGAGCACGACATGAAGTTCGTCGGCGAGCTGATGCAGAACGGCAGGAACGGCAAGAAGGTCACCGTGCTGCACGAAGGCAGCGTGCTGGCCGAAGGTCTGCTCAGCGACGTGCAGGCGAACGACAAGGTCGTCGAGGTTTACCTGGGT
>JANMAW010000310.1:0-3513 GCA_031360005.1 Rhizobacter sp. | reverse complement strand
TCGCCGCCGATCAGGCTCGCCGACCCGGTCAGCACCGACAGCAGCCCCTTCGGCACACCCGCACGCGCCGCGAGTTCGGCGAAGGCGAGCGCCGAGAACGGCGTCTGCGTCGCCGGCTTGACGACCATCGAACAGCCCGCCGCCAGCGCCGGACCTGCCTTGCGTGTCAGCATCGCGGTCGGGAAGTTCCACGGCGTGATCGCCGCGGTCGTGCCAACCGGCTGCTTGATCGCGATGATCCGGCGGTCGCCCAATGGCGCCGGAATGGTGTCGCCGTAGACGCGGCGCCCCTCGTCGGCGAACCACTCGATGAACGATGCCGCGTAGGCGATCTCGCCCTTCGCCTCGGCCAGCGGTTTGCCTTGCTCCGAGGTCATGATCAGCGCCAGGTCGTCGGCGTTCGCGAGCATCAGGTCGTTGAGCTTGCGCAGGATCACGGCGCGCGCCTTCGCCGAGACGTCGCGCCAGGCTCGCTGCGCCACGTCGGCCGCCTCGATCGCGCGCGCGGTCTCGGCGGTGCCGCACATCGGCACCGTGCCGAGCTGCCTGCCGTTCGCCGGGTTGGTGACCGCGACCGTTGCGCCGGCGTCGGCGTCTGCCCACTCGCCGGCGATATAGGCCTGTTGCCTGAACAGGGTGGGGTCTTTGAGGTTCAGCACGGCGTCTCTCCTTGCGTCAGCGTCGGTGTCGCCATGAAGCATAGCCAAACCGCTCGGGTCGCGCCAAAGCGCAACTGGCGATTAGCATGGCGCCCCAGCCACCCACCCGCCCGATGTCGCATGAACGCATCCGAACGCATCCCCGGCCACCGGTTTCTGCACTCGCCCGGCCCGACCCGGGTGCCCGAGGAAGTGCTGCATGCAATGAGCCGCCAGCCGATGGACCTGGCCGACCCGCGCGTCGACCGCTGCATCGCGGCCTGCGAAGCCGGTCTGAAGCGGCTGCTGCGCACCGAGCAGTCCGACATCTTCATGTATGCCGCGAACGGCCACGGGGCATGGGAGGCGACGATCGCCAATCTCGTCGCGCCCGGCCAGGCAGTGCTGATAGCGGGCACCGGGCACTTCTCGGAGTCGTGGGCGCAGCAGACCGAAGCGCTCGGCGGCCACGTGATTCGAACCCCGTACGCCGAAGGCCTTCCGATCGACCCGGGCGCGGTCGAGGCTGCATTGCGCGACGATGTGGCGCAGCAGATCGTCGCAGTCTTCGTCGTCCATACCGACACCGCCAGCGGCGTCACGAGCGACCTGGCCGCGCTGCGCGCCGCGATCGACCGCGCCGCGCACCCGGCGCTGTTCGTCGTCGACGTCGTCGCGTCGCTCGCCGCGGCGCCCTTTGCAATGGACGATCTGGGCGTCAACGTCGCGCTCGGCGCGAGCCAGAAGGGGTTGATGGTGCCGCCGGGGCTGAGCTTCGTCGCGGTCGATGCACGTGCGCTGGAGGTCTCGAAGCGTAACGCCGCGCCGCGCTTCTATTGGGACTGGCGGCTGCGCCGAAGCGATCTGTCGTACCGCAAGTTCTGCGGCACGCCGCCGCAATCCCTGCTGATGGGGCTGGAGGCGGCGCTCGCGCTGATCTTCCACGAGGGTGAGGCGGAAGTCATCGCGCGCCACCGCCGCAATGCCGATGCGGTACACGCCGCGGTCGCGTGCTGGAGCGAATCGGGCGCGTTGCAGTTCTTCGGCCAGACGCCCGAGTCGCGTTCGGTCTCGGTCACGACGGTGCTGGTCGGCGCGGGCGTCGATGCGGAAGCGATGCGCACGGTCGCGCGCGAGCGCTTCCAGGTCGCAATCGCCGGAGGCCTCGGGCCGCTGGCGGGCCGGGCGTTTCGCATCGGCCACCTCGGCGACCTGAACCCCGCGATGATCCTCGGCTGCCTCGCGGGGGTCGAAGCAGCGATGACGGTGCAAGGAATAGCGTTCGGTCGCGGCGGTTTGGAACGCGCGGTGGCTCGGCTCGGCGTGCCGGCACTCGCAGCGGCGGGCGCCGCCGTGTAGCGCGACGTACGGCCGACGTCCGCCGCGGCGTACGGCGTCGGCTTGGACCGCCCTCGTGGCTCGTCAGGCCTCGGGATCGACGACGAGGTCGTGTTCGGGATCGCCCGGGATCACCGGAGGCACCGGCCCCTGGTCCGGATCGACCGGCATCGATCCTGGCTCGGGGTCGTCGCCTTCTTCGGCGTCGCGGTGATGCGGTTTGTGCGGTGCGTGGGACATCATGCGGCCTCCTGCGTCGACACCACTCGAGCGTCGGAGTCAAACGGGCGGCGGATCATTGTCGCGGGCCGGGTGGCGGTGTTTGGCGACCGCATCGATGAACGCTGCGGCCGCCGCATCGACCCCGCCGGGGCGGGCCAGCAGGACGCCGGGATCCGGGTCACCCGACGGCAGCGTCGCCGCGACACCGGCCTTGTCGAGCAAGGCCTTGGACGCGCCGAGCGCCAGGATCGTCTTGCCGTGACGATACTGGTTGGTGACGAACTCCAGCGTCTGGCCGTGCCGAGCCAGCAACGCCACGCCCGCGTCGCCATCGGGCAGCACGACGGCATCGAACAGCACCGGCGCCGAGTTCTCGAGCGAGCCCGCGGCGTCGAGCGCCTCACCGTCGGCCGTCTTGACCGCGCCGACGCGCGGCGCGATCACGACCGGCACCGCGCCGGCGGCCAGCAACGCGCGCTGCAACCCAGCGATCGATTTGCCGATCACGCCATGCGCCGCGAGAATCGCGATCTTGCGCGTGCGGATGCCGCCGTCGCCGGGCAGCGCCGTCAGCGAAAGCGCCGGCGACTTCGTCACTTCGGGTCGCGTCGGCCTCGCCAGCGCCTTCGGCAGCGCCGCCGGCACCTCCATCCCGAGCCCAGCGGCGACGGCTGCGGCCAATTCGGCCGAGACATTCACGAGCGAAGCGACCATCCGTTCGCGGATCGCCGGCACCGTCAGCTTGCTCAGCTCGAAGCGGAAGCCGCCGACGATGTGCGCCCTTTCGACGTCGGTCTGGCTCTCGTAGAACAGCGTGGCTTGCGTGTAGTGATCGGCGAACTTCTCGGGCTTGCCACGCACCTTGTCTTCCTGCACCGGCTGCGGGAACGAGACAAACCCCTTCGCGCCGGCCTGGAACGGGCAACCGCCGCCGAGCGAGTTGGGTTCGTAGGCGACACGGCCCCGATGGATCGCCTGCCGATGCAGGCCGTCACGCTGGTTGTTGTGCACCGGTGCGAGCGGCGCGTTGATCGGGATCTCGTGAAAGTTGGCACCGCCGAGGCGCGTGATCTGCGTGTCGACGTACGAGTGGATGCGGCCGGCCAGCAGCGGGTCGTTGCTGAAGTCGATGCCAGGCACCACGTGCGCGGTGCAGAAGGCGACCTGCTCGGTTTCGGCGAAGAAGTTGTCGGGGTTGCGGTTCAGCACCATGCGGCCGACCGGCAGCAACGGCACCAGTTCTTCGGGGATCAGCTTGGTCGCGTCCAGCACATCGAAGCTGAAGCCGTCGGCCTGCGCCTCGGTGAAGATCTGC
>JANMAW010000277.1:0-2584 GCA_031360005.1 Rhizobacter sp. | reverse complement strand
GGGCTGCCCGGCGCTCGCTCCGCGTCGCCCGGCGTCGCTGCGGCTGCGACCACCCGGCAAATTTCGGCCGTCTGTGCACCAAAGGCAGCACGCTGCACCTGACCGCGACCCACACGATCGCGATGCAGTCCCGGCTGCTGCAGCCGCAGTTGCGCAGGCAGCGCGACCGGCCGCGCGCTGCCGTCGACTGGGACACCGCGCTCGACACCGCCGCCGACCGCTTCGCCGCGGTGGTGCGCGATCACGGCCCCGACGCGGTCGGTTTCTACCTCTCGGGCCAGTTGCTGACCGAGGACTACTACGTCTTCAACAAGCTCGCCAAAGGGCTGATCGGCACCAACAACGTCGACACCAACTCGCGGCTGTGCATGAGCAGCGCGGTCGCCGGCTACAAGCAGACGCTCGGCGCCGACGCGCCGCCGGCGTGCTACGACGACCTGAATTTCGCGTCGACGCTGTTCATCGCCGGCTCGAACACCGCTTTCGCGCATCCGATCCTGTACCGCCGCATCGAGGACGCGAAGCGCGCGAACCCGGCGATGCGCACGATCGTCGTCGACCCGCGCCGCACCGAAACGGCCGACGCCGCCGACCTGTTCCTGCCGATCCTGCCGGGCACCGACGTCGCCCTCTTCAACGGCATGCTGCATGTGATGCTGTGGGAGGGCTGGCTCGACGACGGCTACATCGCCGCGCACACGACCGGCTTCGCGGCGCTGAAGGCGCGGGTGCGCGATTTCACGCCGAAGGAGACGGCCGCGCTGTGCGGCGTCCGCGAGGCCGACCTGCTGCAGGCCGCCCGCTGGTTCGCCGGGCTCGACGATCCCGGCATGGCGCGCAAGCCGGTGCTGTCGCTGTACTGCCAGGGCCTGAACCAGAGCAGCAGCGGCACCGCGAAGAATGCCGCGCTGATCAACCTGCACCTGGCCACTGGCCAGATCGGCAAGCCGGGCGCCGGGCCGTTCTCGCTCACCGGCCAGCCGAATGCGATGGGCGGGCGCGAGGTCGGCGGGCTGGCGAACCAGCTGAGCGCGCACCGCGACCTGGCGAACCCCGCGCACCGCGCCGAGGTGGCGCGGCTGTGGAACGTCGCCGACGTGCCCGCGAAGCCGGGCAAGAGCGCGGTCGAGATGTTCGAAGCGGTGGCCGATGGCCAGATCAAGGCGATCTGGATCGCCTGCACCAACCCCGCGCAGTCGATGCCGGATGCGTCGGCGGTGCGCCGTGCGCTCGAGGTCGCCGAGTTCGTGGTCGTGCAGGAGGCGTTCGCGACGACGGCGACCTGCGACTTCGCCGACTTGTTGCTGCCGGCCTCGACCTGGGGCGAGAAGGACGGCACGGTCACGAACAGCGAACGCCGCATCAGCCGGGTGCGTGCCGCGGTCCCGGCGGTCGGAGACGCGCGCGACGACTGGCACATCGCCGCCGATTTCGCGCGCCGCCTCGAAGCCCGGCTGCGACCGGGTCGGGCCACCGGCTTCGGCTACGCGACACCCGAGGCGGTCTGGAACGAGCATCGCGAATCGACCCGCGGCCGCGATCTCGACATCACCGGCCTGAACTACGCGGCGCTCGAACGGGCGCCGCAGCAGTGGCCGTTCCCGGCCGGTGCGACGCAGGGCCGGGTTCGGCTCTACGAGGACGGCATCTTTCCGACCGATGACGGCAAGGCGCGCTTCGTCGATACGCCGTACGTCCCGCTCGCGGAGCCGCGCGACGTGCGCTACCCGTTCTCGCTGAACACCGGGCGCCTGCGCGACCAGTGGCACGGCATGAGCCGCACCGGCACGATCGGCCGGCTGTTCGGCCACGTGCCCGAGCCGGCGATCGAAATGCACGGCCAGGACCTGCGGCGTCTCGGCCTGGTCGATGGCGACCTGGTCCAGGTCACCTCGAAGCGTGGCTCGATCGTGCTGCCGGCGCGAGCGAGCGACGCGCAGGGCCTGGCCCAGGCCTTCATCGCGATGCACTGGGGCGATGAGTTCGTGTCGGGCGCCACCGCCACCGGCGCGCGCGTGGCCGGTGTCAACGCCCTCACGTCGCCGGCCTTCTGCCCGAGCTCCAAGCAGCCCGAACTGAAACACGCGGCGGTGAAGATCCTGAAGGCCGAGCTGCCATGGCGGCTGCTGTGCGTGGCCTGGCTCGACGGTGACGAGGCGCTGCGCGCGCGCGCGCAGCTAAGGCCGCTGATGCAGGCGTTCTCATTCGCGACCTGCGTGCCGTTCGGCCGCGAGCGCAGCGGCGTGCTGTTCCGTGCCGCCGCGCACGAGCCGGCCGACGAGGCGACGCTGCGGCGCATCGAAGGCGCGCTCGGCCTGAGCGCGCAGGGCGTGCTTCACTACGCCGACAAGCGCCGTGGCCAGCGCCGCAGCATGCGGGTCGCCGCGGCCGGCGGCAACACACGGCTCGAGGGCTTCATGCTGGCCGGCGACATCAGCGCC
The DNA here is from genome assembly GCA_031360005.1 of Rhizobacter sp. Classification (GTDB taxonomy): domain Bacteria; phylum Pseudomonadota; class Gammaproteobacteria; order Burkholderiales; family Burkholderiaceae_C; genus LMDS01. Next base: position 143 of record JANMAW010000277.1, on the reverse strand, counting down.
GAGGCCTGGGTCAGGCCGTTGCTGCAGGCCGAACTGCCGGCCCAGGCCTACGGCCGCCTGCTGCTGATTCCGGGGGCGAAAGCGCCGGTAGCGGTGGCGTCGCGCGGCAGGCAGGTCTGCAGTTGCTTCGACGTCAGCGAACG
>JANMAW010000223.1:0-1584 GCA_031360005.1 Rhizobacter sp. | reverse complement strand
AAGCATGGGGCGGGTCTCCGCGATGTTCTTGTCAGGTTGCCGCGCTGCGGCGTCGGTGCGTCACCAAGCGATCGCTCGGCCGTCGTGGTTCAGGAAGCTGCCGGTCTGCGCCGGGGTCAACGCCGCGAGCGTGCGCCGCATGTCGGCGACGCTGCGCTGCGGCGTGAGTTCGGCCAGCGCGCCGCCCATGTCGGTGCGCACCCAGCCCGGGTGGAACGCGACACAGGTGACGCGGTCGGCGAGCACCAGCGACACGTCCTTCAGCACCGAGTTCAACGCCGCCTTCGAGGCACGGTAAAGCCAGCCTGACGCGGCAGCGCGTTCGCCGATCGAACCCATGCGCGATGACAGCACCGCGAGACGCGCGCCGGGCGCGAGCGCGTCGGCGAGCTGCGGGATCACGCACATCGCGCCGAGCACGTTGGTGTGCATCACGCTGTCGAAATCGGCCTCGGTCGGCGTGTCGAGCCCGTCCGAGCGCGGGCCGAAGATGCCGGCGGTGAGGATCGCCACATCGAAGGCCGCGCCGCCGCCGCGCCACGCGTCGCCCGTCGCGTCGGGCGTGTCGGCCGCGTCGGTCACGTCGAGCGCGAACGCGGTGGCGCCCATCGCTTCGAGTTCGGCCACATCGGCAGCGCGCCGCGCGGTGGCGGTGACCTGCGCGCCATCGGCGAGGTACTGCCGAACGAACTCGAAGCCGATGCCGCGCGATGCGCCGATCACCAGAACGCGCATGGGCCGGCGCTCAGATCGGTTCGATCGCCGGGGCCGACCGCCCGCGCCCGGGCTTCACAGGATCTCCAACGCCATCGCCGTGGCCTCCCCCCCGCCGATGCAGAGCGCCGCGACGCCCTTCCTGAGGCCGCGCTTGCGCAGCGCGCCAAGCAGCGTGACGACGATGCGCGCCCCGCTCGCACCGATCGGGTGGCCGAGCGCGACCGCGCCGCCGTGCACGTTGACGATCTCGTGCGCGAGCTTGAACTCGGTCATTGCAGCGAGCGTGACCGCGGCGAAAGCCTCGTTCACTTCCCACAGGTCGACGTCCTTCGCGGCCCAGCCGGCGCGCTGAAGCACTTTCGCGATCGCGCCGGCCGGCGCGGTGGCGAACAGGTTCGGCGCCTGCGCGTGCACCGCGTGCGCGCGGATGCGGGCGATCGGCTTCACGCCAAGCTTGTGGGCCGTGCTCTCGCGCATCAGCACCAGCGCGGCGGCGCCGTCGGAGATGCTCGACGAGGTCGCGGCGGTGATCGCGCCATCCTTGATGAACGCCGGCTTCAGCCCGGCGATCTTGTCGAGCTTGGCCTTGAACGGCTGCTCGTCGAATCTGATCACCGAGTCGCCGGTTTTCCCGGCGGTGCCTGAACTGCCCGGCTTCGCGGGCAGCGTCACCGGCGCCATCTCCCATTCGAAACTGCCGTCTTCGTTGGCCTTTCTCGCGCGCTGGGTCGACACGATCGCGAAGGCGTCCATCTGCTCGCGCGTGAACCGGTACTTCGCGACGCACTCCTCGGCGAACACGCCCATCGCCTTGCCGCCGCCATTCGGGAGTTTCTCGTACGCGTCTTCGAGGCCATCGATGGCCAT
>JANMAW010000197.1:0-1587 GCA_031360005.1 Rhizobacter sp. | reverse complement strand
GGTGGCCGCCTCGGAGGCGGTCGTCACACACTCGGCCAGCTGCGAGATCGGCACGCAGGTGTCGGTGCTGACGGTGCGGCAGCCCGGCTTCATCTGCGCGCCGGCGAAGTAGGCGTGGTGGCGCGCGGTCCAGAGCTTGGTGCGCTCCTCCGGCGTCGTCGCCCATTGAAAGCCGGCGCCGCCGAATTCGCTCGCGATCTCCTGCACCGTGGCAGCCTGCTCCTTCACACTCGCCGCGCTGCCGTGGAACTCCATCAGCAGCATCGGCGCTTCGGTCAGCGTGAGCTTGTCGTGCCGGTTCACCGCTCGCACCGCGTGCACGTCGAGCAGTTCGCAACGCGCGATCGGAACGCCCATCTGGATGGTCTGGATCGTCGTGCGCACCGCCGAATCGATGTCGGGGAAGGTGCAGGTCGCCGCCGAGATCGCCTCGGGCTGCGGGTACAGCCGCAGCGTGATCTCGGTCATCACACCGAGCGTGCCTTCGCTGCCGACCATCAGCCGCGTCAGATCGTAGCCCGCCGATGACTTGCGCGCGCGCGTGCCGGTGTGGATCACCTCGCCGCCGGCGGTGACGACGGTCAGCCCCAGCACGTTCTCGCGCATCGTGCCGTAGCGCACCGCGTTCGTGCCGCTCGCGCGCGTCGCGCTCATCCCGCCCAGGCTCGCATCGGCGCCAGGGTCGATCGGGAAGAACAGGCCGGTGTGGCGAATCTCGTTGTTCAGCTGCATTCGCGTCATCCCGGCCTGCACCGTCACGGTCAGGTCTTCGGGCTGCACCGCGATGATCTTGTTCATTCGTGACAGGTCGATGCTGACGCCGCCCTGCACCGCCAGCAGATGGCCCTCGAGCGACGAGCCGGTACCAAAGGCGATCACCGGCACGCTGTGACGGTCGGCAAGCTTCACGACGTCCGCAACCTCTTCGGTGCTTTCGCAGAACACCACCACCTCCGGCGGCGGCGCATCGAAAGGGGATTCGTCGCGGCCATGCTGCTCGCGCACCGCCAGCGCGGTCGAGCAGCGCGCGCCGAAGCGCGTCCGCAGGGCTTCGAGCATCGCCGCCGGGACCGGGCGCGGCTCGAGCCGCGGGAGCAGGTGGGCGGGCAGGGGTGCATTCATCGTGGGTCTCCGCGGCCGCAGCATGGCGTCCTGCAACGCATTGTGCCAATGCTCTAGCATCCGCACCATGGCCCATCGACTCACCCAGATCGCAACCCGCACCGGCGACGACGGCACGACCGGCCTCGGCGACGGCACCCGCGTGCCGAAAGACCATCTTCGGGTTCAGGCGATGGGTGATGTGGACGAGCTCAACTCGCACCTCGGCGTGCTGCTCGCCGAGCCGCTGCCGGGCGACGTGCGCGAGTTGCTGGTGGTGATCCAGCACGAGCTGTTCAACCTCGGCGGCGAGCTGTCGATTCCCGGCTTCGAGCTGCTGAAGATGGCGGCCGTGCTGCGGCTCGACGAAGCGCTGGAGCACTACAACGCCACGCTGCCGCGCTTGAAGGAATTCATCCTGCCAGCGGGCACACGCAGTGCGGCGCTCGCGCATGCGGGCCGCACCGTCGCGCGGCGTGCCGAACG
>JANMAW010000196.1:0-2305 GCA_031360005.1 Rhizobacter sp. | reverse complement strand
GGTTCGGCAGCAGGGCAGGGGATCGGTCAATCGCGGAACAGGCTGCGCTTCGCGAACAGCGGGCTTTCGAACTCGACCCTGGCAGGCTCCGCGTGGTAGCGCTCGATGCGCTCGACCTCGCTCTTCGAGCCGAACACCAGGCCGATGCGCTGGTGCAGCGATGCAGGCTGCACATTCAGCATCGGCTGGCGCCCGGTGCTCGCGCGCCCGCCCGCCTGTTCGACGATGAAGCCGATCGGATTCGCTTCATACAGCAGCCGCAGCCGGCCGGGCTTCGACGGGTCCTTGGTGTCGCGCGGGTACATGAAGACGCCACCACGCATCAGGATGCGGTGTGCTTCGGCGACCATCGAGGCGATCCAGCGCATGTTGAAGTCCTTGCCGCGCGGGCCGGTCTTGCCGGCAAGGCATTCGTCGACGTAGCGCTTCACCGGCGCCTCCCAGAAGCGGCTGTTCGACGCGTTGATCGCGAACTCGTGGGTGTCGGCCGGCACCTTGATACGCGGATGGGTCAGCATGAATTCGCCGAGGTTCGGATCGAGCGTGAAGCCGGCGACGCCGTTGCCCACCGTCAGCACCAGCATCGTCGTCGGGCCGTACAGCGCATAGCCCGCTGCCACCTGGCGCGTGCCCGGCTGCATGAAGTCGGCCTCGGTCACGTCGCGACCGCTGTCGATCACCTGCTGCGGCGCGCGCAGCACGCTGAAGATGCTGCCGACCGAGACGTTGACGTCGATGTTGCTCGAGCCGTCGAGCGGGTCGAACACCAGCAGGTATTTGCCGCGTGGGTGCTGGGCCGGGATTTGATAGGCCTCGACCATTTCTTCGGACGCCATGCCGGCGCACGAACCGCCCCATTCGGTCAGGCGGGTGAAGACCTGGTTGCTGATGACGTCGAGCGCTTTCTGGGTCTCGCCCTGCACGTTGAGCGCTCCACCGAGGTCGCCGCCCGCTTGGCTCGCCGCGCTGCCCAGTTCACCCAGGGCGACCTCGCGGGCGATCGACTTGCACGCGAGCGCGACGTCCAGGATCAGCGCATTGAAGGCGCCGCTGGCGCCGGGAAAACGCCGCCGCTGTTCGATCAGGTACTGCGTCAGCGTCGAGCGGTGGGTCACAGGCATGGTCGTCTCTTGCGTCTGCATTTCGTTCGCCTCAGCGTGCCGCTGCCGCATGCCAGCCGCGCAGCTCGTTCAACGTCGTGCCTTCCAGGCTCGGCAGGACGCGCAGCGCGCCGGCGAAATCGTGCTGCGCGGTGTAGGCGTTCGGCGTCACGATCGTCGCGAGGCCCGCGCCCAACGCGGCGCGCAGCCCGTTGGCCGAATCCTCGAAGGCCAGGCATTCGCCGGCGGGCAACTGCAGGCGCTGCAGCGTCTGCAGGTAGACCTGCGGATGCGGCTTCTTGCGCGACGCCGTCGAGGCGTCTTCGATGACCTCGAAGGCGCTCGCCCAGTCGGCGCCGATTGCCTTTCGCAGCAGGGCCGAGATGTTGACCGGCGACGTCGTCGTCGCGATCGCCAGGCGCAGCCCGGCGTCCGCCGCCGCCTCGATCAAGGGCAGCACCCCGGGGCGCAACCGCACCGCGCCGCTTTGCACCCGGTGCTCGTAGCCGGCGGTCTTCAGGTCGTGGATGCGCTGCACCGTGTCGGCCAGTGCGCCGGCGTCGATCGACCTGACGTCGCCGTGGACCTCGCCCCAGTAGTGCGCGATGCGCTCCTTGCCGCCCGAGACCTCGAGCAGCCGGGTGTAGAGCGCCTCGTCCCAATGCCAGTCGAGGCCCGCCTCGGCGAACGCCTGGTTGAAGGCGGCGCGGTGCGCGTCCTCGGTGTCGGCGAGCGTGCCGTCGACGTCGAAGATCAGCGCGCGCAGCGGCGAGGGCTTCATGTTGCGTCCCTTCCCGGGTTCGAAAACACGCGGCTCGCGAGGATGTCGCTGGCGGCGAGGGTGCTCAGATCGTCGGCACTCATTGCGCGCTCGCGGTCGGCGTACAGCCGGCTCGCCTGCCGCAGGCGTGCCCGGTCGAGCGCGTTGCGCACACTGCGGGCGTTCGCGAAATGAGGCTGCGCGATGCGCCGCTGCAGGTAGGCGTCGAACGCCGCGCGCGCGTCGGCACCGAAGCGGTACTGCGTCGCGGCCAGCATGCGGTCGGCGATCTGCAGCAGCTCGACGCTGTCGTAGTCGGGGAAGTCGATGTGGTGCGCGATGCGCGAGCTCAGGCCGGGGTTGGACTGGAAGAAGGTGTCGATCCGGTCCTTGTAGCCGGCGAGGATCACGACCAGGTCGTCGCGCTGGTTCTCCATCACCTGCA
>JANMAW010000194.1:0-4591 GCA_031360005.1 Rhizobacter sp. | reverse complement strand
CAGCACCGAGCGGTTGATGTTGTCGATCACGCGGGTCTCGCTGCCATCGTCGGCGTGGTAGCCGCACGCCACCTGCGAGAACGCGAGCATTGGGTTCGGCAGGTTCAGCGGCTCGCGGAACTCGAACTGGAAGTCCGCGCTGGTCAGCACCGGCCCGAGCTTTTCCATGCGCGCGAGCGCCTTCACGCGGCTTTGCGCCTGCTTCGCCTTGCTCGCCTTGGCCTTGAAGCGGTCGATGAACTTCTGCAGGTGCGCCATGCGCTCGCGTTGCTTCTCGTAGCTGGCCTGCGCCTGCATCAGGCGCTCGGCGCGCATCTCCTCGAACGCGGTGTAGTTGCCGGTGTAGCGCGTCAGCTTGGTGTCGTCGAGATGCAGCGTGACGTTCGTGATGGCGTCGAGGAATTCACGGTCGTGGCTGATCACGATCATCGTGCCCTCGAAGCGCTTCAGCCAGGCCTCGAGCCAGACGAGGGCGTCGAGGTCCAGGTGGTTGGTCGGCTCGTCGAGCAGCATCAGGTCGGCCGGGCACATCAGCGCGCGCGCGAGTTGCAGCCGCATGCGCCAGCCGCCCGAAAAGCTGTTGACCGGTGCATCCAGGTCGCCGGTCTTGAAGCCCAGGCCGAGCAGCATCGCCTGCGCGCGCGGGCGGGCATCGAAGCCGCCGGCATCGCTGATCGCATGGTGCGCGTCGGCCATCGCGTGGCCGTCGTCATCGAGCTCGGCCTGTACCAGTTGCGCATGCGCTTCCATCAGCCGGGTGTCGCCTTGCAGCACAAAGTCGGTGGCGCCGTCCGAGGTTTCGGGCATCTCTTGCGCGACTTCACCGATGCGCCAGCGCGGCGGCATGCTCAGCTCGCCGGCATCCGACTGCAGGCGGTTCGTCAGCAGCGAGAACAACGACGACTTGCCGGCACCGTTGCGGCCGACCAGGCCGATTTTTTCGCCCGGCTGCAGCGTGACGCCGGCCTGGTTGAGCACGAGCTTGACGCCGCGGCGCAGCGAGACTTGATTCAGCACGATCATGAAAGAGGCGTCCGGGTCGGCGGGTCGGTGAGAGGATCAGGCCAACGGTAACGGGCGAGCGCTTCGCGAGTGACGAGCAGCACCTGATCGTCACCCGCGCTGGTCTCCAGCCACGCCACTTCGAGCTTGCGGAAAGCGTGCTCGAAGTGCGGGCGCTCGTTGCCGATCTCGAGCACCAGAACCGCGTCGACCGTCATGTGTTTCTGCGCTTCGCGCAGGACCCGGCGCACCAGGTCCATGCCGTCGTCACCGCCGGCGAGTGCGAGTGCGGGCTCGCACTTGTACTCGGGCGGCAGCGACAGCATGCTTTGCGAGTTCACATAGGGCGGGTTGCACAGGATCAGGTCGTAAGGCCCGCGCACCGCCGACAGCAGGTCGGAGCGCAGCAGCGTGATGCGCTGGCCCAGGCCGTGTCTGTCGACGTTGATGCGCGCCACCGCGAGCGCAGCGTCGGACACGTCGGCCGCATCGACCGTCACCTCGGGGTAGGCCATCGCGGCGATCACCGCGAGGCAGGCGCCGCCGGTGCACAGGTCAAGCACGCGCAGCGTCTGGTCCGACAACCACGCGTCGAGGGTGCCGCTTCCTTCGCCATCGGCGAGCAGCTCGGCGATGAACGAGCGCGGCACGATGGTTCGTTCATCGACATAGAACGGCACGTTCTGCAGCCAGGCCTCGTGTGTCAGGTAAGCGGCCGGTTGGCGCGTTTCGATGCGCTGCGTGATGAGGTCTTCGACCTTCTCCTGCTCTTCCGGCGTCAGCTCCTGCGCGGCCCTGGCTTCGAGGGCATCCAGCGGCAGCCCGAGCGTCCACAGCACCAGCCAGGCCGACTCGTCGAAGGCGTTCCCGGTGCCGTGGCCAAACGAAACGCCCGCCAGTTTGAGGCGGGCGCTCTGCGCGGCGATGAGGTCGATGAGGGTCATTCGGGCCACGCCCGGCGCTCGGCGCCCGGCTCCCAGGTCCACGAAGGCGCCGCTTCGTGGCCCCGGGGGCGTTCGAACGACTTGAATCGGCGCGGCGCCGTGTTCATGTCAGGAGCCTGCTCAAGGCGTCGCGGTAGATGTTCTTCAGCGGGTCCAAGCTCGCCACCTCGACCGATTCGTCGATCTTGTGGATGCTCGCATTGAGCGGCCCGAACTCGATCACCTGCGGGCAGATCTTCGCGATGAAGCGGCCGTCGGAGGTACCTCCGGTGGTCGAAAGTTCGGTCGTGAGGCCGGTCTGCGCGCGGATCGCCGCGGCGAGTGCCTCGCTCAACTCCCCCACCGGCGTCAGGAACGGCTCACCGCCGAGTGTCCAGGCGAGATCGTACGCCAGCGCGTGCCGATCGAGCAGCGCATGCACCCGATCCTTCAACGACTGCGGCGTCGCCTCGGTCGAGAAACGGAAATTGAAATCGATCACCATCTCGCCCGGGATCACGTTGCCGGCGCCGGTGCCGGCGTGGATGTTCGACACCTGCCAGCTGGTCGGCGGGAAGAAGGCGTTGCCCTCGTCCCAGCGCGTCGCAACCAGTTCGGCGAGCGCCGGCGCGGCCAGGTGGATCGGGTTCTGCGCCAGGTGCGGGTAGGCGATGTGACCCTGCACGCCCCGTACCGCGAGCTTGCCCGAGAGCGATCCGCGACGGCCGTTCTTGATCATGTCGCCGAGCCGCTCGACCGAGGTCGGCTCGCCAACGATGCAGTAGTCGAGCCGTTCTTCGCGCACCGCGAGCCACTCGCAGACGCGGGCGGTGCCGTCGATCGCCGGGCCTTCCTCGTCGCTGGTCAGCAAAAAGGCGATCGAGCCGCGGTGCGCGGGCGTGGCCGCGACGAACTCCTCGACCGCGACGACCATCGCCGCGATCGAGGTCTTCATGTCGGCAGCACCGCGACCGAACAGCTGGCCGTCGCGGTGCGTCGGCACGAAGGGGTCGCTGGCCCATGCGCTCAGCGGGCCGGTGGGCACCACATCGGTGTGCCCGGCAAACGCAAGCAGCTTGCCCGCTGCGCCAGCCGCTCCGCGTCGCACTGCCCACAGGTTGGTCACGCGTGCGCTCTCGGGCCCGGCGACCTGCGCATGGCATTCGAAGCCAAGGGGTTCGAGCCGCGCGCGGACGAGCGCCTGGCAGCCGCCGTCGTCGGGCGTGACCGAGTGGCGCGAGATCAGCTGTTCGGCAAGGTGCAGCGTGCGGGACATGGATGCAGTGGCCGCGTCAGACCTGGCGCAGGCCGGCCGCCATGGTTGACGGCGAGTCGGGGCGCACATCGAGCGTGATGTCGGTGAACCTCGGCTCGTCGTCCTGCTCGTCGGGCTTGGCCCCGACGCGCGAGGCCGGCGTCATGTCGTTTTGCAGCCGCCACAGCAGGTTGTTGGGCGAATCGGCGTAGGCCAGGCCCTCGTCGCGCGTGATCACGCCCTTGGTGATCAGACGTGCCAGATCCTGCTCGAAGGTCTGCGAACCCTCGGCCATCGATTTTTCCATCGCCTCCTTGACGCCCGAGAAGTCGCCCCGCTCGATCAGCTCCGAGACCAGCTTGGTGTTGAGCATGACCTCGACCGCCGGCATGCGCCCGCCGCCGGTCACACGCACCAGGCGCTGCGATACGACGGCCTTCAGGCCGGCGGCGAGGTCGGACAGCAATGCGGGACGAGACTCCGGCGTGTAGAACGACAGGATCCGGCCGAGCGCGTGGTAACTGTTGTTGGCATGCAGCGTGGAGAGCACGAGGTGACCCGACAGCGCGTACGAGATCGCCGCGGTCATCGTCTCGCGGTCGCGGATCTCGCCGATCAGGATGCAGTCGGGTGCCTGGCGCAGTGCATTCTTCAGGCCGACCTGCAGCGACTGCGTGTCGCGCCCGACCTCGCGCTGGTTGACGATCGATTTCTTGTTGTTGAACAGGAACTCGATCGGATCCTCGATCGTCAGGATGTGGCCGGCGAGCTGCTGGTTGCGCTGCTCGAGCATCGCCGCGAGCGTGGTGGTCTTGCCGGCGCCGGTGGCGCCCACCATCAGGATCAGGCCGCGCTTTTCCAGGACCATCGCGCCCAGCGATGCAGGCACGTTCAGGCTGTCGAGCGCGGGGATGCCGAACGGGATGCATCGGAACACCGCGGCGATCGATCCTCGCTGCTTGAAGCCGCTCAGCCGAAAGCTGCCGACCCCCGGCAAGCCGACGCCGACATTGAGTTCGCCGGTGTCGTCGAGTTCCTCGAGCTGGCTCGGCGTGAGCAGCTCGGCCAGCAACTGGCGCGGTTGGGTATGCGTGAGTGGCTGGTCGCTGAGCTGCAGCAACTGGCCGTTGACCTTGATCAGGATCGGCGAGTTCGCCGAAAGATAGACGTCCGACGCGCCTTTTTCCGCCATCAGCCGCAGCACGCGCTCCATGTTTCCGCCACTCATGAGGATCCCTTCAGGCTCGATGACATCAGATCGTTTCGCGCTTCACCGGTGCGCCACCGTGTTCTTGCGCCTGCGCGCAAAGCGGCCGTCACGATGATCAGCTTCGCAGCAGGTCGTTGATGCTGGTCTTGGCACGCGTCTGCGCGTCGACGCGCTTGACGATCACCGCGCAATACAGGCTGT
>JANMAW010000184.1:0-6084 GCA_031360005.1 Rhizobacter sp. | reverse complement strand
CGGGCAGCAGCGGTTCCAGTGTCATCCCGCACTTCGGGCAGTTGCCGGGGTGGTCCTGACGGATCTCCGGGTGCATCGGGCAGGTGTAGAGCGTGCTGGCCGGCGCCGCCGGCGCAGCAACAGCGGCGGGCCGGGCCGGCGAAGCGGGCCGCAGGTACCTGCCGGGATCGTCGGCGAACCTCGCCTCGCAGCCGGCGCTGCAGAAGTAATAGGGCCTGCCGTCATGTTCACGGCGATGCGGCGACTGCTTGGTCACCACCATCCCGCAGACTGGATCCTTCAACGCATCGGCGGCCTGCGGCTCGGCTTGATCGACGGGCGCGTGGCCTTCCTGGCGGTGGTGTTCATGCACGTTCATCGTTTTCACTTTGATGCGACTTCGGTCGTGTCGAGTCTGCACGACGCGCCGCGAGACGACCGTCTGCCAGCGAACACAGCGGCGATTGATTGCCGCGTCAGGCAGCATCATCGACAGCATAAGTCGCAATCGTGTTTTCCCGGCGCAATTCGGTCGCCGTGCGGCCGTGCGCTGCCGCACAGACTGCGCGGCGCGGCCAGTGAAAACTCGGGCGGGTCCGGCAGCGCGGTTGATCCCGATCAAACGCGGCGCCGTCGCCGTCCGTATGCTCACCTGATGACCTTGCGCGCCGCTTGACGGTGATGTGCAAGTTCGGCCGGCGCCAAACACTGCGCCACAGGGCAGCAGGTAACGCTCGTTCTCGTTCGGCAATGCGCTGCTGCGGCAGTGGCACGAATTCACCACCTTTCCGGAGTTCCATGATGAAGCAACTGCACTCTTTCTCTCTTGCCGTCGTCATCGCGATGGCGGCCTTTGCCGCAATCGCACAGCCGGCAGTTATTCCTCCGGCCCCTGCGCCGGGGACGGCTGCGAATATGGCAACCGACTGCGCCAAGGCACCTGCCAAGCGTCACGACCATGGCGCCGAACGCAGCAGTGGCGCGAAAGCCGATTCGACCGCCATGGGCGAGCCTTGCGCTCCGCGTGGCGCTGGATCCACTGCCGGCACCAAGACCAAAATGAAGCCGCTGCACGACCACGCCAAGTTCAACAAGAACCAGTGACCCCGAGCGCGAGGGTCGGTCACGCGCGCAGCAACGACATGTCCTCGGACCGGCGACATCCCGATTCCGGGGGCGGACGCGACGCGGCCCCTCCGGTGCTCATCGACGACTGGGCACGAGGCTTCGTGCTCGCCGCCCTGATGAGCGCGGGCGCGACGGTCTGCGCATCGGCACAGACCGTGGCGCTTGGCGTCAGCGTCGAGAGCCTGCTCGACCATGCACGGGCGCAAAGCCCTGAACTCGCGACGATGCGCCTCGAAGCGGACGCGGCGGCGCAACGCATACAGCCCGCCGGCGCGTGGGCCGACCCGATGCTGCGCGTGGAGCTGGAGGACATCACGAAAAACGGCAGCGGCGCGCGCCTCGATCTGCTGCCCAACCGTGTCGGCGCAGCCAAGTACACGGTGATCCAGCCGCTGCCCGCGTGGGGCAAGCGAGACCTGCGGCGCGACGTGGCCTCCGCCGACGCACTGCAGGCCAAGGCCCGCGCCGCGGCTGCGTGGAGCGAACTCGCGGCACGCATCAAGACCGTTTATGCCCAGTCCTACCTCGCCGCAGGCACCGAGCGGCTGACGCTGGAAATCCTCGATCTGAACTCGCGGCTCGAGCAGATCGCGCAGGCGCGCTATGCCGGCGGGCTCGCTTCGCAGCAGGACGCGATCCGCGCGCAGCTCGAGCAGACCGCGCTGCGTTCCGAGCTGATTGCGCTGGACAGCGAGAGGCGGCAACTGCGCGCGCGGATGAATGCGCTGCTGGCACGCGATGGCGCAGCGCCGCTGGCGGAACCGCAGGCCTTGCGGCCGCTGCCGGCGCCGGCGGCGCTCGATGCGGCCGCGCTCGCGCGCCGCACGCAGGAGGCCAGCCCGTTGCTGCTGGCCGAAGAAGCCCGCCTTCGAGGGGCCGAGAAGAATCGCGATCTGACGCTGCGCAATCGCTACCCGGATTTCCAGGTCGGAGTTTCGCCGACCCAGATGGGCTCGCGCATCGCGACCTGGGGTTTGATGGTGGAAATGAACATCCCGCTTCAACAGGGCTCGCGCCGCTCGCAGGAACGCGAAGCCGAAGCGATGGTCGGCGCCGCACGCTCGCGCACGCAGGCCCGGGCGAACCAGCTGCTCGGCGAACTGGGGGAGAACCTGGCTGGCATCGAAGCGGCGCGGCGCGCCGAGGTTCTGGTCGCGACCCAGCAGCTGCCGCAATCCGAACTGAGCCTGCGCTCGGCGCTCGCCGCCTACGAGAATGGCAAGGTCGACTTCGCCAGCCTGCTCGACGCCCAGCGGCAGATCCGCAAGGCGCGGGTCGACCGTCTCAAAGTCCAGGTCGAGGCGCAACTGCGGCTGGCCGAGATCGAGCGCATTCTCGGAGACGACCTGTGAAGACATCGATAGCGCTGTTGGCGTTTCTGCTGCTGGGTGCTGTGGGCGCCGGCGGTTACTGGCTCGGCACCCGCTCGCACGGCGCACCGCCGGGCGCCGCGTCAGCGAGCGCCGATGCCGGCGCGGCCAGCGGCGCGGAGAAACCGCGCAAGCTGCTGTACTACCGCAACCCGATGGGTCTGGCCGACAGCTCGCCGACGCCGAAGAAAGACCCGATGGGGATGGACTACATCCCGGTCTACGAGGGCGCGGACGAAGACGCGGGCGGCGGGCCCGCCAACCCGAACGAGATCCGCATCGGCACCGAGAAGGTCCAGAAGCTGGGGGTTCGCACCGAAGCCGCCAGCCTGCGCGCGCTCGGCAGGACCGTGCGCGCAGCCGGCCGCGTCGAGCCGGACGAGCGCCGCATGTATGCGATCTCGCCGAAGTTCGAGGGCTATGTGGAACGGCTGCACGTCAACGTCACCGGCCAGTCGGTCGCAAAAGGCCAGCCATTGTTCGAGGTCTACAGCCCCGAGCTGGTTTCGGCGCAGCGCGAATATGCCATCGCCGCCCAGGGCGTCCAGGCGATGGCGCAGGCCGGCGGCGGCGCGCTCGGCGGCATGAAGCAGCTCGCCGAATCGAGCCTCGCGCGGCTGCGCAACTGGGACCTCTCGCCCGATCAGGTGGCCGCGCTGGTGAAGACCGGTGAGGTCCATCGCACGGTCACCTTCCGCTCGCCGGTGTCGGGCATCGTCACCGAGAAGAAGGCGCTGCAAGGCATGCGCTTCATGCCCGGCGACGCGCTCTACCAGGTGACCGATCTGTCGTCCGTCTGGGTGATCGCCGACGTGTTCGAGCAGGACATCGGGCTCGTCAAGCAAGGGGCAAAGGCGAGCGTGAAGATCACCGCCTATCCCGACAAGGTGTTCAGCGGGACGATCACGTACGTCTATCCGACGCTGAAGGCCGAAACGCGCAGCGTGCCGGTCCGCGTCGAGCTCGCCAATCCGGGGCAGCTGCTGAAGCCGGCGATGTTTGCGCAGGTGGAATTGCCGGTCGGCGGCACGACGCCGGTGCTGACCGTGCCCGACTCGGCGGTGATCGACAGCGGCACGCGGACCATCGTGCTGGTCCAGGTGAAGGAAGGCCGTTTCGAGCCGCGCGAGGTGAAGCTCGGCGCGCGCAGCGACAACCACATCGAAGTGCTGGAGGGCGTGCGCGATGGCGAACAGGTCGTCGTGGCGGCGAACTTCCTGATCGACGCCGAAAGCAACCTCAAGGCCGCTATCGGCGGCTTCGGCGGGCATTCGGGCCACGGCAGTGCACCGAAGGCGGGCTCGGCCCCGGCACCGGTAACTGCGGCACCGGCTCCGGTCACTGCCGCGCCGGCATCGATCGCCCCGGCCCCGGCCCCGGTCACCGCGGTCAAGCCTGCGGCCAGCGCACACTCCGGCCACTGAGCGAGGAACGCGATGCTGGCCAGGATCATCGAGTGGTCGGGGAGGAACCTCTTCGTTGTGTTGCTCGCCACCCTGTTCATCGTCATCGGCGGCGTCTTCGCCGTGATGAGGACGCCGCTCGATGCGCTGCCCGACCTGTCGGACGTGCAGGTCATCGTCTACACCGAGTACCCCGGCCAGGCGCCGCAGGTGGTCGAAGACCAGGTCACCTACCCGTTGACGACGGCGATGCTGAGTGTCCCGAGGTCGAAGGTGGTGCGCGGCTTCTCGTTCTTCGGCGCCTCCTTCGTCTACGTGATCTTCGACGACGGCACCGACATCTACTGGGCACGCACGCGCGTGCTGGAGTACCTCAATTTCGCCGCGGGGCGGCTGCCCAAGGGAGTCACTCCTGCCCTCGGCCCGGACGCCACCGGCGTCGGCTGGGTCTTCCAGTACGCGCTGCTGGCGAAGGACAGGACGCTCGCCGAGTTGCGCACGATTCAGGACTGGTACCTGCGCTACCAGCTGACGAAGGCGCAGGGGGTCGCCGAGGTGGCATCGCTCGGCGGCTTCGTGCAGACCTACCAGGTCACGGTCGACCCGCTGAAGCTGCGCACCTACGGCATCCCGCTGTCGAAGGTGTCCCAGGTCATCCGCGACTCCAACCGCGACGTCGGCGGGCGGGTGGTCGAGATGGCCGAAACCGAGTACATGGTGCGCGGCAAGGGCTACCTGCGCAACAAGCGTGACCTGGAAATGCTCGTGGTCAAGAGCGACCGCGGCACGCCGGTCATGATCCGCGACATCGCGCGCGTCGAACTCGCGCCCGACGAACGGCGCGGCCTGTCAGAACTCAATGGCGAGGGCGAGGTGGTGTCGGGCATCGCGATGGCGCGCTATGGCCAGAACGCGCTTGAGGTCATCCACAACCTGAAGACCAAGATCAGCGAGATCTCCGCCGGCCTGCCGCCCGGCGTGACGGTGCAGGCGGTGTACGACCGCTCCGACCTGATCCACCGCGCGATCGCCACGCTGAAGCGCACGTTGATCGAAGAAAGCGTGATCGTCGCGGCGGTCTGCGTCGTCTTCCTGCTGCACGTGCGCTCGGCGCTGGTGGCGATCCTGATGCTGCCGGTCGGCGTGCTGATCGCGTTCATCGCGATGCGCCTGCTGGGCATGAACTCGAACTTGATGAGCCTGGGCGGCATCGCCATCGCCATCGGGGCCATGGTCGATGCGGCGATCGTGATGATCGAGAACGCGCACAAGCACATCGAGCGCCTGAAGCCCGATCACACGGTGCGCGAGCGCGCCGACGCGATGCTCGACGCCTGCAAGCAGGTCGGCCCGGCGCTGTTCTTCTCGCTGCTCATCATCACCGTGTCGTTCCTGCCGGTGTTCACGCTCGAGTCGCAGGAAGGGCGACTCTTCTCGCCGCTGGCCTATACCAAGACTTTCTCGATGGCCGGTGCCGCCTTGCTGTCGGTGACGCTGGTGCCGGTGCTGATGATGCTGTTCATCCGCGGGCGCATCATGCCGGAGGCGAAGAATCCGGTGAACCGCTTCCTGATCTGGGTCTACCGGCCGATCATCGCCGGCGTGATGCGCTGGAAGAAGGCGACCATCGTCGCTGCGCTGGTCGCGATGGCGGTGTCGATCTATCCGGCGTTGCAACTGGGCAGCGAGTTCATGCCGACGCTCGACGAAGGCACGCTGCTGTACATGCCGGCGTCGCTGCCCGGCATGTCGATCACCAAGGCCGCCGAGGTGCTGCAGACGCAGGACAGGATCATCAAGAGCTTTCCCGAGGTCAGCCTGGTCTTTGGCATGGCCGGCCGCGCCAACAGTGCCACCGATCCGGCGCCGGTCGAGATGTTCGAGACGGTGATCAACCTGAAGCCGCGGTCTGAATGGCGAACCGGCATGACGACCGACAAGCTGATCGCCGAGATGGACAAGGCGCTGCAAATTCCGGGTGTCTCGAACGCCTGGACCATGCCGATCAAGGCGCGCATCGACATGCTGTCGACCGGCATCCGCACGCCGATCGGCATCAAGGTGTTCGGAAAGGATCTGGGCGAGATGGAGAGGCTCGCGAAGCAGATCGAAGCCGTCGTGAAAACCGTGCCTGGCACCACCTCGGCGTTCGCCGAGCGCATCACCGGCGGCTTCTACCTCAACATCGAGCCGGACCGCGAACA
>JANMAW010000183.1:0-3356 GCA_031360005.1 Rhizobacter sp. | reverse complement strand
CTGGTGCAAGCAGTACACGAAGCTGCCGGTCATCGTGAAGCTCACGCCGAACGTCGCCGACATCAGGCCGCCAGCACTCGCGGCGCACCGCGGCGGCGCCGATGCGGTGTCGCTGATCAACACGATCAACTCGGTGATGGGCGTCGACCTGGACACGCTGCTGATCCACCCGAACACCGGCGGCACCGGCTCGCACGGCGGCTACTGCGGCCCCGCGGTCAGGCCGATCGCGCTGAACATGGTGGCCGAGATCGCGCGCTCGCCGTCGATGGCCGGCCTGCCGATCTCGGGGATCGGCGGCATCACGAACTGGCGCGACGCCGCCGAGTTCATCGCGCTGGGCTGCGGCAACGTGCAGGTCTGCACCGCGGCGATGACCTACGGATTCAAGATCGTGCAGGAGATGTGCAGCGGCCTCGCGGAGTACATGGACGCGAAGGGTTTCGCATCGATCGACGCCTTCCGCGGCCGCGCGGTGCCGTCGATCGTCGACTGGAAGCATCTGAACCTGAACCACGTCGAGAAGGCCCGCATCGACCAGGACCTGTGCATCCAGTGCGGCCGCTGCCACGTGGTCTGCGAGGACACGTCGCACCAGGCCATCGCCGCCAGCCGGAACGGCAAGCGCCACTTCGAGGTGATCGACGCCGAATGCGTCGGTTGCAACCTGTGCGTCTCGGTGTGCCCGGTGCCGGACTGCATCACGATGCATGCGCTGCAACCCGGCGAGCTGGATCCGCGCACCGGGCAACGGGTGCGCAGCGAGTCCGCCAACTGGACGACGCACCCGAACAACCCGGCGCGTGTCTGAACGTGCAGTCCGCTGCAGCGTTCATCCCGAGCGCGCCGTTGTCACCCGCGTCCGCCGCCACCGTCGAAGTCCAGGGCGTATCGGTCGTCTACCCCGCCACGGAACACACCGTCACCGCGCTCGACAACGTCAGCCTGAGCATCCGGCAAGGCGAGTTCGTCTCGCTGATCGGACCGTCGGGCTGCGGCAAGACGACACTGCTGCGCGTCATCGCCGACCTCGAGCAGATCACCTCGGGCGTCGTCCGGGTGAACGGCCTGAGCGCACGCGACGCGCGGCTCGCGCGCGCGTACGGTTACGTGTTCCAGGCGCCGGCGCTGTTCCCGTGGCGCACCGTGCTCGGCAACGTCTGCCTGCCACTGGAGATCCACGGCCTCGCCAGCGCGAAGGCACGCGCCGTCGCGCTCGAGCAGCTCGAGCGCGTGGGCCTTGCGGGCTTCGAAGGCAAGTATCCGTGGCAGTTGTCGGGCGGCATGCAGCAGCGCGTGTCGATCGCGCGTGCGCTCGGCTTCGAGCCCCGGCTGCTGATGATGGACGAACCCTTCGGCGCGCTCGACGAGATCACCCGCGACCGGCTCAACGAGCAGCTGCTGCAGCTGTGGCGTTCCGACGCAGACAGCGAGAAGCGCACCGTCGTGTTCGTCACGCACTCGATCCCCGAGGCGGTGTTCCTGTCGTCGCGCATCGTCGTGATGTCGCCGCGGCCCGGGCGCATCGTCGACGTGATCGAGTCCGGCCTGCCTGCCGACCGCACGCTCGACATCCGCGACACGCCGCAGTTCACCGAGATCGCGCACCGCGTGCGCATGGCCTTGCACGAAGGTCATGACGCGCACTGAGCCTGGACCCGAGAAGTCCTTGCGGGCGTCCGGGCGACTCCCGAAGGCACGAGCGCCTGCAAGCCCGCCAGCTGAAGGCGAACGCGGCGGGCTCGAAGGCGCCTGGTTCCGCATCGGCCCGATCCTGACGGTCCTCGGCTTCGTGCTGCTCATCTGGTACGCCGCGGCCGTGTGGTTGAACGCGCCGCAGGTCATCGAGCGCACCCTCTCGATGCAGCCCGGCTGGGGCGCTCGCGACCTGATCCGCCTGACGCTGTCGATGGACCGCCCGGTGCTGCCTGCGCCGCACCAGATCGCGCTCGACCTTGTCGATTCGGTGTTCGGGTGGCCGCTCGATTCGCCGCGCAACCTGCTGTACCACGCCGCGGTCACGAGCTCGGCGACGCTGCTCGGCTTCGTGCTCGGCACCGCGCTCGGGGCGGTGCTGGCGGTGCTGATCGTCCATTCGCGCACGCTCGAGCGCAGCCTTTTCCCGTGGGTCATCGCGTCGCAGACGGTGCCGGTGCTGGCGATCGCGCCGATCGTCATCGTGATCCTCGGCAGCATCGGAATGACCGGCGTGTTCCCGAAGGCGGTGATCTCGATGTACCTGTGCTTCTTCCCGGTCGCGGTGGCGCTGGTCAAGGGCCTGCGCTCGCCGGGGGTGATCGAGCTCGAGTTGCTGCACACCTACGCGGCTTCCAGCCGCGACATGTTCTGGAAGCTGCGCGTCCCTGCGTCGCTGCCGTTTCTCTTTCCGTCGCTGCGCGTCGGCATTGCCGCCGGGCTGGTCGGCGCGATCGTCGGCGAGTTGCCGACCGGCGCGCAGGCCGGCCTCGGCGCGCGGCTGCTCACCGGCTCGTACTACGGCAATACGGTGCAGATCTGGTCGGCGCTGGTGATGGCGGCGCTGCTCGGCCTCGCCCTCACCGGCGTTGTGGCGCTCGGCGAGCGCTGGCTTACGCCCGGGGGCCGGCGATGAAGGCGCGGCGGCTCGTCTCGATGCCGGCCCTGGCGCTCGCGCTCGCGGTGCTGTCGTTCCTGTTGCCGCTGGGCCGCACGGCCTCAGGCCTGCCGCTGCAATGGAACAGCATCGCCGCGCCGTACGTTTTTGCCAGTTGCGGCCTGTTCGCGGCGCTGCTGGCGTTGCTGCGCCCGCCGCGTTCGCCGCTGCAGTTGCTGGGGTTCGTCGTGCTCACGGGCCTCGCGGCGCTCGCACCGCTTTGGCTGCTCGCGCACGAACTCGGCGCGACGCTGGACGCCGCGTCGTGGCGGAGCGGCTTCTGGTGTTACGCGCTGGCGTTGCTGCTGCTCGCGATCATCGGCGTTCGGCGCGCGGCCGCACTCGATGCCGACGGCGTGCTCGCCAGGCACGGCGCGCAGTACGGCACGCCACTGCTGTTCGGTGCCTGGGTGCTGGTGTTCTGGCAGCTGCTGACGCTCGCGCTCGACGTGCCGCGCGTGCTGCTGCCGCCGCCCAGCCTCGTCTGGCACGCGCTGATCGCCGGCTTCGGCGTGCTCGCATCCGACTTCACCCAGACCGTGCTGCACGCGGTGCTGATCGGGCTCGTCGCCGGCTGCGCGCTCGGCTTCGTCACCGGCGTGCTGATCGACCGCAGCCCGTTCCTGCAGCGCGGGCTGCTGCCGCTCGCGGCGCTCGCCAGCACGGTGCCGCTGGTGGGCATCGCACCGATCATGGTGATGTGGTTCGGCTTCGACTGGCACTC
>JANMAW010000147.1:0-2688 GCA_031360005.1 Rhizobacter sp. | reverse complement strand
TGCAGATGCTCGATGAAGACTTCGCGCGAGTCGGAGCCCGCTTCGGTCAGTTCCTGGGTCGGAAGGCCGCCGAAGTTGTCGACCGAATCGTCCATCTCGGCCAGGTACGGGATGCCCGCTTCGGCCCCGGCCAGCAGCGCGTGGCCCTGTGAATCGGCGCCGAACCAGAGCCGGTACGAACGGTTCGCGAACAGCAACTCGCCCTGCTGAACCGACAACACCGACACCGCGGCGTCCAGCCCTTCGAGCACGGTCGTGAAGCGCTCGTGCGACGCCGACAATTGATCCCGGATGCGCTTGGCTTCGGTGATGTTGGTCATCGAGGTCATCCAGCCCGTCTGCACGCTCTTCGGATCGATCAGCGGCGACACGTACATGCGCGCGTCGAACACCGATCCGTCCTTGCGCATCACCTTGACTTCGATGCCGCCGGCCGGGCTGCGGCCCTGCAACTCCTGCTGCAACAGCCGTGAGTTCTCGTCGAGCCGATCCGGTGGCCAATACGGCAGCGGTGGTTTGCGTCCCACCAGCTCGGCTTCCGAGAAGCCGGTCATCGCGGCGAAGGCGGGATTCACGTAGGTGATGCGGCCCTCCATGTCCATCGCCCGCATCCCGGTGAGCATCGAGTTTTCCATCGCGCGGCGAAAGTTCGTCTCCGATACCAGCGCGCTTTGCATCTGCAGCCGTCGGCCCATATGGCGCCAGGTGCCCAGCAGCATCCACACGGTCAGAACCGACAGTGCCGCGACCATCCAGAACAGCGTGTTGCTGATCAGGCCGATCGAATTGCGGTATCCCTGGCCGCGCAGATACAGCCCCGTGGTGACCGGCGCCATCGGCAACTGGTAGACGATCGACGGGCGCGCTGTCTTGGCGCCCGGCATCGGCGTGACGGTGCTTGCGAAGACGTGCTCCTTGTCATCGAGCAGCGTGATCGCGTGGCGCGTCGAGACTTCTTTCGGCACGTTGCGCCGCATCAGACCTTCGATCGAGTACTCGGCGATCAGCGCACCGGCGAACGCGCTTCGTTCGAGCAATGGCACCTGGACCTGGAACACCGCGTTGCCGAAGGCGTCGACGAAGGGTCTCGAGTAGACCGGCTGTCGCTGCGTCCGGGCGGTCAGGAAAGCGGCTTCGGCCGCGCTGTCGGAGCCCGCGGTGGGCAGTGACGCAGGCGTGTCGTCGCTGGTGACGCCGGCCTCGGGTGGAAAGCTCGTCGCCGAATAACTGGCCTTGGGTGCGCGTGCGGCGTTGATCCAGACCAGATTGGTGATTTCGGGGCGCTCGCGGGTGAAGCTGCCGGCCTGCACGAGGAACTGCTCGTGGTCGATCGCGCGGGTGACGATTTCGCGGGCGATGCGCACCAGCTGCTCCTGGTTCTCGATCAGGCGCAGGCGAATCTGCGTCTGGGCGATCTCGGCATCGCGCTTGACCGACTCCTGCTCCCGCTCGAATTCCTCATTGCGCAGATACCAAAACGCCAAGATGATCGCAGCCAGAAACAGCATGACCGAGACCAAGGGTCCAAGCGTGGCGAAGCGGTCCTGGCGCGCCGCGGACTGCCGCCGCCACCAGCGCCCGAACAGTTTTTCGGGCCAGGTTCGCGTTGGGCGCGACCGCGGAGCGGCCTGGACGGCGGGTTGCATTGCGAGATTATCAAGCGTGTACCCGCGGCGCGATGAGGAGGAGGTACCAAGGAGCCCCCAGGCCGGGGGGCGAAGCAGCGTAATTCGTATTATGAAATTGAATCGCACCATTTGGTATCGATCGCAACTTGTGTAACACTCCCGTGGAGCCACGCAATCAAACTCTGGAGACGCCATGTCAGCACAGCCTGATTCATTTCTCGGTGCGGCGGTCAACGACGCCGACACGCAGGAAACCCGCGAGTGGCTGGACGCCTTGTCGGCCGTCATCGGCGCAGAAGGCGTTGACCGCGCGCACTTCCTGCTCGAACAGTTGATCGACCACGCGCGCCAGGCCGGCATCGACGTGCCGTTCTCAGCGACCACGGCCTACGTGAACACGATTCCCGCGGAGCAGGAAGAACGCACGCCAGGCAACATCGACATCGAGGAGCGCCTGCGCACCTACATGCGCTGGAATGCGATGGCGATGGTGGTCAAGGCCAACCGCCTGCATCCCGCCGATGGCGGCGACCTGGGCGGTCACATATCCAGCTTCGCGTCGTTGGCAACGATGTTCGGTACCGGCTTCAACCACTTCTGGCATGCCGAGAGCCCCGATGGTGGAAAGACCCACGGCGGTGACCTGCTGTACATCCAGGGTCACTCGTCGCCTGGCATCTACGCCCGCGCCTTCATGGAAGGCCGAATCAGCGAGGAGCAGCTGCTCAACTTCCGCCAGGAGGTCGACGGCAAGGGCATTTCCAGCTACCCGCACCCGAAGCTGATGCCCGAGTTCTGGCAGTTTCCCACCGTGTCGATGGGCCTGGGCCCGCTGATGGCGATCTACCAGGCGCGCTTCCTGAAGTACCTGCACGCCCGCGGCATCGCCGACACGGCCAACCGCAAGGTCTGGGTGTTTTGCGGCGACGGCGAGATGGACGAGCCCGAATCGCTTGGCGCGATCGGCCTCGCCGCGCGCGAGAAGCTCGACAACCTGATCTTCGTCGTCAACTGCAATCTGCAGCGGCTCGATGGCCCGGTGCGCGGCAACGGCAAGATC
>JANMAW010000130.1:0-3288 GCA_031360005.1 Rhizobacter sp. | reverse complement strand
CGTCATTCCGAGAGAGTCGATGGCGTTCGGCCCACTCGCCCTGTGGGAGGACTACCAGAAGAGTCTCATGGACTCCGGCGCGACGGATCCCGCTTTCGCAAGGAGCCCAGGCTATTGCGCACTCGGCGCGACGACGGACGTGCCTGTCGCGACGGAGCCGGCCCGTCAGTGAGGTATTCGCGCCGACGCTGATTCCTTCTGCGCCTTTGCGACGAGCCTCGCCAGCGCCGTACGCAACTTGGCCTCCGCGGTCCCTCGGGGACCGGGGCGGCGAGCGCGTATGGTTCCTCCACACCGGTCAACAAGCCGCCATAAACCGGACACACACAACGTTCGCCAACGTCACTGGGCGGCTGACTCAGTATCCCCATAGGCCGCTTGCCAACGCTGGTCCATCGACGAAGACTTGCCGCGCGCATTCCCCGGCGCGTCAAGCTGCATGAACCCGGCGACGAAGTAGAACGGCAGCATCAGCACCATGCACCATCCGGCGCCGCCCACCCCGCGCCACCAGGCGAGCTGGCCAATCAACTCGGGTATGTTCGGCGGGAGGTTGAGCCCGAAAAACAAGATCGCAGTCGCTGCCAGCGGGGGCCAGCGAAACACGCCCGGCTTCGGGAAACACAGCATCGCGGCCAGCGGTGCGAAGGTCATTAGCAGCATGCTCGTGTGACGCGGGTTCGTCTGTGGGCTGAAGGCCAGAACCAGGGTCACCAGCGCCGACCATTCGAGCGCAATCATCCCTCGATACGGTTGCGCAACCTGCCCTTCGGCATCGGGCCAGCCGATGAGGGGCTTGCGCCACTTGGCGTACACATGTCGAAGCATGAATGCCGTGACGAGTGCAACGGCGGCCGCGACAGCCAACGGCGCCGACGGCGGGGCATCGGTCGCCATGATCCTCGACAGGCCACTCGTGATCGACAGGCTGTGGCCCGCGGTGATCGGGTCGACGTTCGCGGCCTGCGCCGCCGTCGTCGGGATGCCGACCAGGCTGGCAATGCCCGACAGGGCCTCGGCCCAGTGATGGAGATTGAGCTTCCAGCCCGACATCATCGCCGGAGCGAACGCGAACGCGACGATTCCGATGACAAACCATGCCGCAGCGGCATAGCGCTTGCGACCGATCAAGTACGGAAGGAACACGATCGGCAGGTACTTGATGTTGAACGCAAGTCCGAGGAGCAACCCGGCCAAACGCGGACGCTCATCCAGGAAACGGAGTGCAAACACCAGCGCGGTCATTAGCAGCAGGTTGGTCTGCCACATCTGGATCTCGCTGCGCAGTTTCGTCGCGGAAAGCAGCGTTGTCACCGCCGTCACAACGACGACGCGGTTGAATGAAGTGTCGTTTCCGAGACGCCGCATCACCTCGGCAGACATCACCCATGCGCAGGTGAGGCCGAGCGCAAGGTTCAACACCAGCATGATCCACGCTGCGATCTGCACCGTAAAGAAAGTGAGCGGTGCGAACAGGAAAGCGATCAGCGGCGGATAGATGTAGCCGCGCATGCCTGAACTGTAGAGATCCAGGCCGTCGCGCATGGCACGGGCGCCGCTGTAGAAATGCTCGAAGTCGCCGCAGCCTGTGACGAAAACGCTCGCGGACCCGGTGTACGGGTCGCCGATGCGATGTGCACTCACGGTCAGGAACCACAGGTGGACGAGCCCCAGCACGGCGAGCGAGACAGGGGTCGCGAGCTGACGCGGCAGAATGTGGGCACGAGTGAAAGCCATCGGCAGACTCGGTTTCAGGGTTGAGACGCGCGGTGCGCGTCCGGTCCCGTACCCTATTGCCGCTGGCTTCAATGGCACGCGTTTGAGCCCCTCCGCCGATGGCCGCTACGTGACTTGCTGCCGGAGTTCGGCAGCCGAGTGAACGGCTGGCGACGGGAGCGTCGATAACGCTGTACCGGCAAACCTTGCTACGCCGTGAGAAGGCGAACGAAGGTGCGATCGAGCAACTCGCTGAAGTGGGCCTTCACAGGAGAGAAACCGATGCGGTTTACCTACTGCTGCAATGGGCATCCTTCGAAAGCTGTGTCCGATCGCGTATCGGGGGCTCGTCCAGGAGGCCGGATGGGGTTCATCGCGATCTCCCGTCGCACCGCTTTTTTGTTACGGGCGTTTCGGCGCCGGCCATCATCGAATCGCATCGCGGCACGCGCGCTTAGTGGCCCGTGACAGTGAATGCCAGCATTTGCGGCTCAATCTCACGGTTTTCCACCGCTGCGGCGGTGGCACGCCCCCTCCAACATTGAAACTGCAATCCCGTCCTCAGGAGCTATCAATTGCAGCGTCATATCCAAGCAGGTTTTACCTTGATCGAGTTGATGATCGTCGTGGCGATCATCGGCATTCTTGCGGCGGTTGCGCTGCCGGCTTACCAGGACTACACCGTCCGTGCCAAGGTCTCTGAAGTGATCCTGGCGGCATCGGGTTGTCGCACCAGCATCACCGAGACCGTGCAGACCACCTCGAGCGCCACGTTGCCGGCTGCTGGCAACTGGGGTTGCGAGTCTGCGAGCGCTCAATCGAAGTATGTTCTTTCGGTTGCGGTTGACGATAAGGGCGAGATCACGGTCGTTGCGCAAGGCATCGCGCAACTTGGTGCGAACACCGCCCTGACCCTGATTCCGTTCAAGAACGACACAACTGCACTGGCAAACACCGATGTCGGCGCTCAGATCTACAAATGGGTGTGCGGCGGTGCAGGCACCACGATCGCGTCGAAGTTCCGTCCGGGCTCTTGCCGCGGCTGATGCTGTAGCAATCATGTCTGGACAACAGGCGGCCTTCGAGCCGCTTTTTTCTTGCAACACTGGAACGTCGGACTGAACAAGGGGATGGCGATGAACAACAAACTGTCCGAAAAACTGATCGACGTGCATCGAGGCTGCTAAACCTAAAGCGCCGTCGCCAATGGCGGCTTCTGCCGAAACCAGTCGGCCACGCGATGAACCGTCGGGCTCCACACGGTTCAAGCAACTGGCCTGCGCAAAGCCTAGAAGCGTGTGACTCGCTCACCCCGCCCTCGGTAACCGCAGCCGGGCCCTACAGCTGAAACCCCAGCCACAGCACCAGCCCTTCGGCCACATCGGCGACGAGCCCGGCGCGGCGCAGCACGATGCGCTCGGCCGGTTCCTTCTCGCGGTCGAACCACGCGGCGAACCGGCCCACCGCGTCGCGATCATGGAACGCCACCATCAGCTCGTAGTTCAGGAACAGGCTGCGGCTGTCGAGATTGGTCGAGCCGGCCAGCGCGAGCGTGTTGTCGATCACGGCGAG
>JANMAW010000110.1:0-5392 GCA_031360005.1 Rhizobacter sp. | reverse complement strand
GGCGTTCCGGCACGGTCTCGGTGATCGACACCGAACGGCACGTGAAGATCGCCGACATCCCGGTGGGCAAGCTCCCCTGGGGTGTGGCGATCCGCTGATCGGCGACGATGCGACGCTGTGCGTTCTGGGGCGTCGCGTTTGCGCTGGTGTGCACGGGC
The DNA here is from genome assembly GCA_031360005.1 of Rhizobacter sp. GTDB lineage: Bacteria > Pseudomonadota > Gammaproteobacteria > Burkholderiales > Burkholderiaceae_C > LMDS01. Next base: position 5,234 of record JANMAW010000110.1, on the reverse strand, counting down.
AGCCGCGCCGACAACCCGTCAGAGGTGCTCGAACTGCCGCAGGTGCAGGTCGTCGGCACGACGCCGCTGCCGGGCTCGGGGGTGTTGTTGCGCAAGCTGCCGTCGAACGTGCAGATCTTCACCAGCGCAGATCTGCGCGGGCAGCGCAGCGGCAACCTGACCGAGTTCCTTGAGCAAAACGCGACCGGCATTACCGTCAACGCGGCGCAGGGCAACCCCTACCAGCCCGACATCAACTTCCGCGGCTTCACCGCGTCGCCGTTGCTGGGCACGCCGCAGGGGGTCTCGGTCTTCTTCGACGGCGTGCGCGTCAACGAGCCGTTCGGCGACGCCGTCAACTGGGACCTGATCCCGCAGTCGGCGATCTCCAGCATCCAGCTGATTCCCGGCTCGAATCCGGCCTTCGGGCTGAACACGCTGGGCGGCGCGATCGCGCTGTACAGCAAGAGCGGCGCGAGCGAATACCCGGGCAAGCCGGGCGGCTCGATCACGCTGTCGGGTGGCTCGTTCGGGCGCCGCACGGTGGGCTTCGAGACTGGTGGCCGGCGCGGCCTGTGGGACTGGTTCGTCACCGGCAACGACGCGACAGACCGCGGCTGGGCGGAGCACAACGCGAGCCGCGTCAGGCAGCTGTTCGCGAAGCTCGGCTGGCAGGACGACCAGACCGACCTCGACCTCACGCTGAGTGCGGCCGACAACCGACTGGCGGCCACGCAAACGGTGCCGCTGAGCTTCAGCGACATCCGCCAGGCCTACACCTACCCCGACCAGAACACCAACCGCGCCAGGTTCGTCTCGCTGAAGGGGAGCCACGCGCTCTCGGAAGCACTGGTGCTCAGCGGCGATGCCTACGTTCGCCGCTTCAGGAACCGCAACCTCAGCAGCAACGTCAACGACCGCTTCGGCGCCGGCGACCCGGTCCAGGCCACCAACGACCTCTCGGTGATCGACCAGCGCAGCGACGGGCTCGGTGTGCAGCTCGCGCACACCGGTGTGATCGCGGGCATGGGCAACAAGGTGTCGCTGGGCCTCGGCGTCGACCGCGGCCGTGCGCGCTTCACGCGCGAGTCGCAGGACGCGGCGTTCACGCCCGACCGCGGCGCGGTGGGCATCGCGGACTTCACACCCGAAACCGACTCCGACTCGACAACGCGCCACGTCGGCGTCTTCGTCTCCGACTCGCTCGACTTCGCCGAACGCTGGACGCTGTCGCTGGCCGGGAGGTTCAACCGCGCCGACATCAGCATCACCGACCGCAGCGGAACCGCGCCCGAGCTGAACGGCTCGCATCGCTTCACGCGATTCAATCCGGCGATCGGGCTGAGCTTCAACCCGAACAGCGCATTGACGACCTATGCGAGCTACAACGAAGGCATGCGCGCGCCTACCGCGATCGAGCTGACCTGTGCCGACCCGAGCGCGCCCTGCAAGCTGCCGAACAACTTCCTCGCCGACCCGCCGCTGAAGAAGGTCGTCTCGAAGACCTTCGAGGCCGGTGCCCGCGGCAAGGTCGATGCCGACACGCACTGGAGCGCCGCGCTGTTCCGCACCGACCTGCACGACGACCTGCAGTTCGTCAGCAGCAATGGCGTGGCGATCAACGCCGGCTACTTTCAGAACGTCGGCACGACGCGGCGCCAGGGGCTGGAACTCGGCGGCGGCAGCAAGTTCGGCGCGTTGGCGCTGACACTGCACTACAGCTTCATCGACGCCACCTACCGCACCGGCTTCGTCGAGAACAGCCCGAGCAACTCCAGCGCTGATGCGAACGGCGCGATCAGCGTGAGCCGCGGCGACCGCATCCCGTCGATTCCGCGCCATTCGCTGAAGCTGCGCACCGAATGGAACGCGACCGAACAGTGGAGCGTCGCCGCGAACGTGCAAATTTCCAGCAGCGTCCACGCGCGCGGCGACGAAAACAACCGCGATGCGAACGGCCGCGTGCCTGGCCATGCGCTGCTGAACCTTGACACCCGCGTTCAGGTCGATCGCAACCTGCAGTTGTTCGCCCGCATCGACAATGTGTTCAACCGGCGCGACGCGAACTTCGCGATCCTCGGCTCGAACGTGTTCACCGGGCCGTCGCAAGGCTTCGATCCGGCCAACCCGCGCACCGAACAGTTCCGCGGCTACGGACCGCCGCGCGGCGCCTGGGCCGGCGTGCAGTACTCATTCGAGTAACGGATCGCGGGGCGCGCTAACGCGCCGCGCGCTGCGATCGGGGTGGCGGCCGGAGACTCCGGTGGTTTCCCTAGCGCCTGGCGTCGCCGATTCAGCACAATCGTGGTCCCGGCGCTCGCGGTCGGTGCCCTTTGTGGAGATTTGCGTGAATCACCCGTTCGACAACACCCGACTGCCGGCGCAGCCGTTCTTCTCGACGCCGCAGCAGCGCCTGACGCTGGCACGCCAGCGCTACTTCGAGGAAGGCGTGCGGCCCTCCGGGCTGGTCAGCGAAAGCGTGATCCAGTCATGGTCGCGCTGCGTGCAGGGGCACCGCGACCCGGTCGAACGGATCGCCTTCAACCCGGTCACCGCGAGCCGCATTCACTCGGCGCTGGCGCGGAGCCGGTTGCTGCTGGAGGCCGCCGCGACCGACCTGACGCAGCTCGAGAACGCGCTGGCCGGCACCGCCTGCACCGCGATCCTGACCGACCCGCACGGCGTCGTGGTGCATGCGACCCGTTCGGCCGCCGACCACGGAGAGGTGCTGCTGCCGCTGGCGCGCCGCGTCGGCGTGAGCCTGGACGAAGAGCACATCGGCACCGGCGCGCCGGGCGTGACGATGCGCACCGGCCAGCCTTGTCTGGTGCTCGGCGGCGAGCACTTCTTCGGGCACCTGCAGGTGCTGCACTGCGCGGCCGCGCCGATCCGCGATGTGCGCGGCCGGCTTGCCGCGGTGCTGGATCTTTCAAGCGAGTCGCGGCCGTTCGGCTTCGACGCCGCGGCCGTCGTCGCGCTGTATGCGACGACGATCGAGAACCGCCTGCTGCGAGCCCAGTCGACCGAGCACATCGTCGTGCAGTTGCAGACCTCGCCGGCGCTGCTGGGCACGCCGATGGAAGGCCTGGCCGGGCTCGATTCGCACGGCCGCATCGCCTGGGTCAACAATGTCGGCGCGCGCCTGCTCGGCGTGGCGCAGGGCGATGCCGGGCTGCACGCCGACGAGGTCTTCGGGCTCGATGCGAACCGGCTCGCCCGGCTGACGCGCAAAGCCGACGCGTCGACGCACCGGCTGCCGAACGGCTTGAACGTCTGGCTCGCCGCGCGCATGCAATCGCGCGACGGCGGCGCCCATCTGTTCCAGCTGCGCCACGCTCCCGCGGGCGATGCGGTCCCGGCAGTGCATCGACCGGCCACGGTGCCGGCGAGCACGCTGCGCGACAACGGCCGGCACCTGATCACACAGACCGTGCAGGCCTGCGATGGCAACGTCTCGAAGGCGGCGCGCCAGCTCGGCGTCTCGCGCGGGCTGGTGTACCGCCACCTGAAGCAGGCGAAGCAGGCGCCGCCCGGCTGATCACGCCGCTGGCTTGCCCCGGCCGCGTAACCTGCGGGTCATACGCCGGTTGGCAGACACGCGATGGCGCCGTTTCGGCTCCGGCCCCGCCCCCGATAATGCCGCGCATGCAAGTGTTTCGCGGCTTCCTTCACCCGGGCATTGCGCCCGCTTGTGCGCTGACGATCGGCAACTTCGACGGCGTGCACCGCGGCCACCAGGCGATGCTGGCGCTGCTCGATTCCGAAGCGCGGCACCGCGGCCTGCCGTCGTGCGTGATGACTTTCGAGCCGCACCCGCGCGACTACTTCGCGGCGATCGCCGGCAAGCCCGAGCTCGCGCCCGCGCGCATCGCGACGCTGCGCGACAAGCTCGGCGAACTCGAGCGCTGCGGCATCGACCAGGCGGTGGTGCTGCGCTTCGACCGCGCGTTCGCCGCGCAGTCGCCGCAGGCCTTCATCGACGACGTGCTGGTGCGCGGCCTGGGCACGAAATACGTGCTGGTCGGCGACGACTTCCGCTTCGGCGCCAGGCGCGCCGGCGACTACGCGATGCTCGACGCCGCCGGCCAGCGCGCCGGATTCGACGTCGCGCGCATGAACAGCTACGAGGTGCGCGGGCTGCGCGTCTCGAGCTCGGCCGTGCGCGAGGCGCTGGCGGCCGGCGACATGGCGCGAGTCGCGGCGCTGCTCGGCCGGCCGTACAGCATCAGCGGCCACGTGATCCACGGCCGCAAGCTTGGCCGCAGCCTGGGCGCGAGTGCGCCGGAGCGCGCCGACGGCTTTCGCACGCTGAACCTGCGTTTTCACCACCCGAGGCCGGCCGCGTCGGGCATTTACGCGGTGCGAACCCACGGCCTGGCCGATCTACCTGTCGACGGCGTCGCGAGCCTGGGCAACCGCCCGACCGTCGACGACAGCGGTCGCGTGCTGCTCGAGGTCTATTGCCTGGACTGGCCCGCCGCGCTCGGCCCCGAGGGGGGCTACGGTAAACTCGTGCGGGTGGAACTGCTGCACAAACTTCGCGACGAAGCACGCTACGACGGGCTGGAAGCGCTGACGGCCGCGATCCGCGCCGATGCCGTCGATGCGCGCGCTTTCCTGGCCGCGCATGCCGCGCAGCAGCGCCAGACCACCCGCGACCGAATTAGTTCAAGGGCTCACTACACCGAGCCTGGCTTCGGGCCTGAGCCCGAAGCGCCACCCTCGCGAACGCGGGCTTCACGGCGAAGCTCTCACGTCACGCAGCCGCGCGGCCCGCGCCGCGATCGATCCCACCGAGCTCCACGATGGCCTCCGACACGACCTCCAAGACCGACTACCGATCGACGCTGAACCTGCCCGACACGCCGTTCCCGATGCGCGGCGACCTGCCCAAGCGCGAGCCGGGCTGGGTCAAGGAATGGACCGACCGCGGCGTCTACCAGCGGCTGCGCGATGCCCGCTCCGGTTCGCCGCGCTTCGTGCTGCACGATGGCCCGCCCTATGCGAACGGCACGCTGCACGTCGGCCACGCGGCCAACAAGATCCTGAAGGACATGATCGTCAAGGCGCGCCAGCTCGCCGGCTTCGACGCGCGCTACACGCCGGGCTGGGACTGCCACGGCCTGCCGATCGAGAACCAGATCGAGAAGACCTTCGGCCGCAACCTGAGCCGCGCCGAGGTACAGGCGAAGAGCCGCGCCTACGCGACCGAGCAGATCGCGCAGCAGATGGCCGACTTCAAGCGCGTCGGCGTG
>JANMAW010000108.1:0-3909 GCA_031360005.1 Rhizobacter sp. | reverse complement strand
TCGTATGCGCAGGCCCCGCTCGGCTTCGCCCTCGGGCTGCTGGCCGGCTTGGGCTGGGCGGTCGGCACGCTGATCCTGAAACGAAACAAGGTCGAGGTGCCGGCGACCGTGCTGACCGGCTGGCAGCTGATGCTCACCGCGGTGCCGATCACGATCGGCGCGTTCATCTTCGGCGACGGCCACTGGTTCCTGCCGTCGTGGCAATCGATCGCGGTGATTGGCTACATCGCGATGGTGCCGATGGCGATCGGCAACGTCTGCTGGTTCGCGATCGTCGGCATGCTGCCGGCCAACGTCGCCGGGCTGTCATCGATCATGGTGCCGGTGGTGGCCATGGTCTCGGGCGCGCTGGTTCACGGCGAACCGCTGGGGCCGGTGCAATGGCTCGCGATGGGCTGTTGCGCGGCGGCGCTGTCGCTGGCGTTGCTGAAGCCGGCGAGCCACCGGTAGCGCGGCCGGCGTTCACGCTGCAATCGTCGCGCGCGGAGCGTTGGTTCAGCGTTTGACTTCGGGCGCGTACACGGTCGGGTCGGTCGTGATCGTGTCGAGCGGGTAGCGCCGGCCGGCGAGGTAGTCTTCGATGCAGCGCAGCACGTGCGGGCTGCGGTGCCGCGACCGGCTCGCGTGCAGTTCGGGCAGCGTCATCCACACCGTGCGCACGATGCCGTCGTCGAGCGGCAGCGCCGGGTCGGGCGCGCCGACCGTGCCGCCAAAGGCGAGCCGCAGGAAGGTCACATCCTCGCCGCTGGCCGGGCGCTGGAAGCGCGACAGGTACACGCCCACCAGGCGGTCGGGCGTGAACACGCAGGCGGTCTCCTCGAGCACCTCGCGGACGACGCCCTGCTCGGGCGACTCTTGCGGGTCGAGGTGACCGGCCGGGTTGTTCAGCTTCAGGCCCTCGGGCGTGTGCTCTTCGACGAGCAGGAATTCGGCGGTGCCGCCACGCCGGCGCTCGATGATCGCGGCGACGGTGACGCTCGGTTTCCAGCGCTCGGCCATCCGGCATCTTAGCGGCTGCCTTGCCCGGGCTGGCCCCGAGTGCGATACGTCGATAGTTGTGTAAGCTGCACCAAAATCGACGAATCTCAAGCGCCTGAGGAGGCAGCCATGCTGATAGGGGTACCGCTCGAAACAGCGGCCGGCGAGACGCGCGTGGCGGTGACGCCCGAAACGGCGAAGAAGCTCAAAAGCCAGGGCCACACGATCCGGGTCCAGTCGGGCGCCGGCATCGCCGCCAGCGTCACCGACGCCGCTTACCAGGCCGCCGGTGCCGAGATCACCGACCGTGCCGGCGCTCTCGGCGCCGATCTGGTGCTGAAGGTGCGTTCGCCGAGTGCCGGCGAGCTGCCCGAGATGAAGCGCGGCGCGGTGCTGGTCGGCATGCTCAACCCGTTCGACGCCGACGGCCTGCAGCAGCTCGCCGGCGCCGGCCTCACCAGCTTCGCCCTCGAAGCCGCGCCGCGCACGACGCGCGCGCAAAGCATGGACGTGCTGAGCTCGCAGGCCAACATCGCCGGCTACAAGGCGGTGATGATCGCGGCAACCGCGTACCAGCGCTTCTTCCCGATGCTGATGACCGCGGCCGGCACCGTGAAGGCCGCGCGCGTCGTGATCCTGGGCGTCGGCGTCGCCGGGCTGCAGGCGATCGCGACGGCGAAACGCCTCGGCGCGGTGATCGAGGCCAGCGACGTGCGACCGAGCGTGAAGGAGCAGATCGAGTCGCTCGGCGGCAAGTTCATCGAGGTCTCGTACGACACCGCCGAAGAGAAGGAAGCCGCCGAGGGCGTCGGCGGCTACGCGCGGCCGATGCCGCAAAGCTGGCTCGACCGGCAGAAACTCGAAGTCGCCAAGCGCGTCGCCGCGGCCGATGTGGTGATCGCGACCGCGCTGATCCCGGGCCGGGCCGCGCCGACGCTGATCACCGAAGAGATGGTGAAGGCGATGAAGCCGGGATCGGTGATCGTCGACATCGCCGCCGGCAAAGGGGCGAATGGCATCGGCGGCAATTGCCCGCTTTCCGAAGCCGACAGGACCGTCGTCAAGCACGGCGTCACGATCGTCGGCGAGACGAATCTGGCGGCGCTGGTCGCCGCCGATGCGAGCGCGCTGTACGCCCGCAACGTGCTCGACTTCCTGAAGCTCGTGCTGACCAAGGAAGCCACGTTCAACATCCCCGTGGATGACGACATCGTGGTCGCGTGCCTGATGACCCAGGCCGGCGAAGTCAAGAGGAAATAACAAAATGGAAATCGTCTCGCACACCCTGACCAACCTGATCATCTTCGTGCTCGCGATCTACGTCGGCTACCACGTGGTCTGGACCGTGACGCCGGCGCTGCACACGCCGCTGATGGCGGTGACGAACGCGATCTCGGCGATCGTGATCGTCGGCGCGATGCTCGCCGCCGCGCTCACCGTCACCGGCCTCGGCAAGACCATGGGCGTGCTCGCGGTCGCGCTGGCCTCGGTGAACATCTTCGGTGGCTTCCTCGTGACACGGCGAATGCTCGAGATGTTCCGCAAGAAGGAGAAGAAGGCGCCGCAGCTCGAAGCCGGCGCCGGCGTGAAGGAGGACTCCAAGTGAGCCTCGATCTGGTGACGCTGCTGTACCTGGTCGCCAGCGTCTGCTTTATCCAGGCGCTGAAGGGGCTGAGCCACCCGACCTCGTCGATCCGCGGCAACCTGTTCGGGATGATCGGCATGGCGATCGCGGTGGTCACGACCGCCGCGCTGATCGTCAAGCTCGCCGACGGCCGCATCAGCGGGCTGGGCTGGGTGATGCTCGGCCTGGTGGTCGGTGGCGCCTACGGCGCGTGGCGCGCCCGCACGGTCGAGATGACCAAGATGCCCGAACTGGTCGCGTTCTTCCACAGCATGATCGGCCTCGCGGCGGTGTTCATCGCGGTCGCGGCGGTCGCCGAGCCGTATGCGTTCGCGATCACCGCGGCCCAGGGCGAACCGATTCCGCGCGGCAACCGCTTCGAGCTGTTCCTCGGCGCGGCGATCGGCGCGATCACGTTCTCGGGCTCGGTGATCGCCTTCGGCAAGTTGAGCGGCACCTACAAGTTCCGCCTGTTCAAGGGCGCGCCGGTGCAGTTCGCGGGCCAGCACCTCCTGAACCTGGCGCTCGGCCTGTCGATGCTCGGGCTGGGCTTGATGTTCGTCTTCACCGAAAGCTGGCCGGCGTTCTTCGCGATGCTCGCGATCGCCTTCGTGCTGGGCGTGCTGATCATCATCCCGATCGGCGGCGCCGACATGCCGGTGGTCGTCTCGATGCTCAACAGCTACTCGGGCTGGGCCGCGGCGGGCATCGGCTTCAGCCTGAACAACGCGATGCTGATCATCGCCGGCTCGCTGGTCGGCTCGTCCGGCGCGATCCTCTCGTACATCATGTGCAAGGCGATGAACCGGTCGTTCTTCAACGTGATCCTCGGCGGCTTCGGCGGCGAGGCGACGACCGCCGCGGCGGGCAGCGCCGAAGCTCGGCCGGTGAAGAGCGGCAGCGCCGACGACGCCGCGTTCATCCTCGGCAATGCCGAGACCGTGGTCATCGTTCCGGGCTACGGCCTGGCCGTGGCGCGGGCCCAGCACGCGGTGAAGGAACTCGCCGAGAAGCTCATCCACAAGGGCATCACGGTCAAGTACGCGATCCATCCGGTCGCGGGCCGGATGCCGGGGCACATGAACGTGCTGCTGGCCGAAGCCGAGGTTCCCTACGACCAGGTGTTCGAGATGGAAGACATCAACGGCGAGTTCGGCCAGGTCGACGTGGCGATCATCCTCGGCGCCAACGACGTCGTGAACCCGGCCGCGCTGACCAAGGGCACCGCGATCTACGGCATGCCGATCCTCGAGGCCTACAAGGCCAAGACGATCATCGTCAACAAGCGCTCGATGGCCGCGGGCTAC
>JANMAW010000066.1:0-3302 GCA_031360005.1 Rhizobacter sp. | reverse complement strand
TTGGTGCCGGAGTGGATCACGAGATCGGCACCGTACTCGATCGGTCGCTGCAGGGCCGGTGAGCAGAAGCAGTTGTCGACCGCAAGCCACGCGCCCGCATCCTTCGCGATCGCGGAAAGCGCGCGGATGTCGCAGACCTCGGTGAGCGGGTTCGTCGGCGATTCGGCGAACAGCAGCTTCGTGTTCGATTTGACCGCACGCCGCCATTCATCGGGGTCTGTTTGCGAAACGAAGCTCGTCTCGACACCGAACTTCGCGAACTCGCGGCCGAACAGCATGATCGTCGCGCCGAACACGCTGCGCGAGCAGATCACATGATCGCCGGCCTGAAGCAGGCCCATGCCGAGCAGCAGGATCGCGCTCATGCCGCTCGACGTGGCGATGCAGGATTGCATGCCTTCAAGCGCCGCGAGACGCCGCTCGAACATCGTCACGGTCGGGTTCGTGAAACGCGAGTAGATGAACGCTTCTTCCTCGTTCGCGAAGCGCGCCGCCGCAGTCGCAGCATTCGGCTGCACGAAGCTGCTCGTCAGGAACAGCGCCTCCGAGTTCTCGCCCCAGGCGCTCGGCGGCAGGCCTTCGCGCACCGCGAGCGTGTCGAGGCGCACGTCGGGGGGCAGTTGAACCCGCGGGATGCCGCGCGGCGTGTCGGCCATCATGAAATTTCCGTGGCGCTTTGCAACGCAAGCCGGGACCGATCGTCACCTTCTTCCTCGTCCCCTGGCGGCTTGCGCAGCGCAGCCATCGCATCGACGTCGGCGGCACTCACGTCGCCGGTGATGTACACGCCATCGAAACACGATGCCTCGAAACCGTTCAAAGCCGGATTCAGCGCGCCGACGACGCGCTTCATCGCGGCCACGTCCTGATAGATCAGCGCATCGGCGCCGATGAACTGACGGATCTCTTCGATGCTGCGGTTGTGTGCAATCAGCTCTTCGCTGGTCGGCATGTCGATGCCGTAGACGTTCGGAAAGCGTACCGGCGGTGCGGCAGACGCCATGTAGACCTTGCGCGCACCGGCCTCGCGTGCCATCTGCACGATCTCCTTCGAGGTGTTGCCGCGCACGATTGAATCGTCGACAAGCAACACGTTGCGCCCCTTGAACTCGACGCCGATGGCATTGAGTTTTTGCCGCACCGACCGCTTGCGCACGCCCTGCCCCGGCATGATGAAGGTGCGTCCCACATAGCGGTTCTTCACGAAACCTTCGCGGTACGGCTTGCCGATGCGCTGGGCAAGTTGCATCGCCGACGGGCGGCTCGATTCGGGGATCGGGATCACGACGTCGATCTCGTTCGGCGGGATCGTCGAGATCAATCTCTGCGCCAGCGTCTCACCCATGTTCAGGCGTGCCTGATAGACCGAGATGCCGTCCATGATGGAGTCGGGCCGCGCGAGGTACACGTATTCGAACATGCAGGGGTTCAGGCTCGGGTTGTCGGCGCACTGGCGCGCATGCACCACGCCGTCCAGATCGATGAACAGCGCCTCGCCCGGAGCGACGTCGCGCAGCACCTTGTGACCCGTGCCCTCGATCGCCACCGACTCGCTTGCCACCATCACCTCGCGGCCCTCGGAACCGACGCCTTCTCCGAAGCACAGCGGCCGGATGCCGAATGGGTCGCGGAACGCCAGCAGGCCGTGCCCGGCGATCAGCGCCACCACCGCATACGACCCCTTGATGCGCTTGTGCACCGCGCGCACCGCGGTGAAGACCTGATCGGGCGTCAGGGGCTGGTCGCGCGACGCCGACGCGAGCTCGTGCGCGACGACGTTGATGAGCACCTCGGTGTCGCTGGTGGTGTTGATGTGGCGGCGATCGACATCGATCAGTTCCTGTTTCAATGCCGGCGCGTTGGTCAAGTTGCCGTTGTGCACGAGCACGATGCCGAACGGCGCATTCACGTAAAAGGGCTGTGCCTCTTCTTCGCTGTAGGCATTGCCGGCGGTCGGGTAACGCACCTGGCCGAGCCCGGTCGTGCCGGGAAGCCCGCGCATGTTGCGGGTGCGGAACACGTCGCGCACCATGCCACGCGCCTTGTGCATGAAGCACTTGGTGCCCTGCATCGTGACGATGCCGGCGGCGTCCTGCCCACGGTGCTGTAGCAGCAGCAATGCGTCGTAGATCAATTGATTGACCGCGCCCTTGGAAATAACGCCAACGATGCCACACATGACTTTTGCCTTGGTTCAACCCGACGCACGCGTCACGCCGACGGGTGAAGAGAAACTTCGTTCGTGAAGACGGGCCGCAACTCCTGCAGCAGCGCGTTCAGCCAGACCGCGACCTGTGACCGCTGCCACGGCATCGACTTCGCCAGCGGCGAGACCCCGACCACGGTCGCCACCACCAGCAGCACAACCAAGCCGCGCAGCAGCCCGAAGCAGGCGCCGAGCAGTCGGTCGACGACGCTCAGCGGCGTGCCACGGAGAACCACGCGCACCAGCCACGCGCCGAAGCTCCAGACGACCAGGGTGACGATGAAGACACATGCGAACGTCGCGCCATAGTTCAACACGGTGCCCGGTTCACCGACGTGGATGTAGGGCTGCCAGGCAGGTGTGAACCAGCGAGCCGCGAAATAGGCTGCGAACCAACCGGCGAGCGACAGCAATTCGAACGCGAAGCCGCGCGTCAGTCCGACGATCACCGAGAACACCAGGAAGGCGACCAGGCCGATATCGACCCACCCGATGTCGATGTCCATCGCCTGCCTCACAACGTCAGCACGACGGCGGCCAAGCCGGCACCGCGGGCCTTGGCCATCGCCCGCTCGGCATCATCGCGCGTGCTGAACGGGCCGACACGCACGCGAATGCGGTCTCCCGCCGCGGTGCTGGCGACCTGGGTGTAGGTCTTCAGCCCGAGCTGCTCGACCTTCAGCCGGGTTTCACGGGCGGCGCCGGGATCGGCGAACGCGCCGACCTGAACCACGAAGCGCGCCGACTCGGCACCGGCAACCGGCCTGGCATCGAGCAATGCCTTGGCGCGCGTCGCATCGGATTTCGCTTCGCCCGCCTTTGGCTCGGCGGGCGGCTTGTCGGGCAAGGCCTCGGCTCGCGCCGCGACGTTCGGCTCGGGGGACGCCTTGGCGACCGCGCGCGCCGGCGCAGCAGGCGGCGCGGTGCTGGGCGCATCTGCTTCGCGAGCGGCATCCGGGCCCGACCTGGTGAGTGCGTCGGTTGGCGCCGCGGCCTTGGGTTCAGCTGTTGGCGGGGCCTGCGCGGGCATGGCCGACGCACCCGCGGTGGCGCCAGGTGCGCGACCTGCCGGCATAAGAAGGGCCGGAGCAGCCTC
>JANMAW010000648.1:0-1708 GCA_031360005.1 Rhizobacter sp. | reverse complement strand
TCCTTCGCGAACTCGAGCGCGCCGTGGTGGGTGTCGGCGGGCACGTTCAACGCCATCGCCAGCAGGCGGACCATCATCCGCTCGTCGGTCTCGGACGGGTGGCGGGCGATCGTCACGGCATGGTCGACGTAAACGTTGCGGTCCATGTCGGCGATCTGCAGGTTGGCTTTGTAGATGGTCGCCTTGATGGCCATGGTGGTACCGCGTGCGAAGCGGCCGATTAGACCAGAGCGCCGCGCGCGACAATGGCGCCATCGACGCCGAACGAAAGAACCCCATGAGCATGAAGAAGACCGACATCACCAAGAACCTCGCGAAGAAGCTCGACGGCCGCATGAAGGCAGCCGGCGTTCCCGGTCGTTTCGGCCAGGGCGCGGCCGGGGTTGTCGACAAGCGCGAGCAGCGCCGCCTCGACTCGGCGGCCGGGCTGGTTGCGTTCGCCTGCAAGCTGCCGGCCGATCTGGTGAAGCGCCTGCACGAGCGCGTCCTCGCCGACGAAGCCGGCGTCAACGCGCTGGTCGCGCAGGCACTGGAGAAGGGGCTGGCCGAGGCAGGTACCGCGCCGAAGACCGCACCCGCCGACGCAGGCCCCGCGCCGCAGAAGAAGGCGCCGGCCGATCGAGGCGCAGCGCCGATCGAGCCGGGCGCCGCGAAAGGCGCCGCGCCGACCAAGGTGCCGGCCGCAAAGCGGGCCGCGCCGAAAAAGACGCCGGGCTGAAGCAGATGACGTCCAGCGCGTCCGGAGCCGTCGCATGACCGACCCGCAGTTCGACCTGTTCGTCATCGGCGCCGGCAGCGGCGGTGTGCGCGCTGCGCGCATGGCGGCGCAGCGTGGCGTGCGCGTCGCGGTCGCCGACGACGCGCCGCTCGGCGGCACCTGCGTCAACCTCGGCTGCATCCCGAAGAAACTCTACAGCTTCGCGGCGCATTTCGCCGAGGCTTTCGAAGAGTCGCACGGCTATGGCTGGTCGGGTGCCGCGCCGGTGCTCGACTGGTCGGTGCTGAAGGCGAATCGGGCCACCGAGATCAGCCGCCTGAATGCGATCTACGCCAGGCTGCTCGCCGATGCCGGGGCGACGGTGCTGCGCGGCCGCGCCCGGGTGGTCGGTGCGAACGAGGTCGAAGTCGATGGCCAGGTGCACCGGGCCACGCACGTTCTCGTGGCGACCGGCGGGCGCCCGGTCGTGCCGATACTGCCGGGGTCGGACCTGGCGATCACCTCGGACGAGATTTTCGATCTGCCGGTGTTCCCGCGCCATCTGGTCGTCGTCGGCGGCGGCTACATCGCTTGCGAATTCGCGTCGATCTTTCGCGGCCTCGGCGCGCAGGTGACGCAGCTCTACCGCGGCGAGCAGGTACTGCGCGGATTCGATGACGACGTGCGCAATTTTCTCGCCGCCGAGATGCGCAAGAAGGGTGTCGACCTGCGCACGAACAGCGACGCCGCGCGCATCGAGCGCGATGCCGGTCGCCTGCGCGTGAGCCTGCGCGACGGCGGCAAACTCGTCGCCGACAGCGTGCTCTACGCCACCGGCCGGCGGCCGAACACCGCGGGCCTCGGCCTGACCGAGGCCGGCGTGCGGCTCGCGCCGAACGGCGCGGTCGTCGTCGACGAGCATTACGCCAGCAACCTGCCGAGCATCCACGCGCTCGGCGACGTGATCGACCGTGTGCAGCTCACGCCGGTGGCGCTGGCCGAGGCGATGGC
>JANMAW010000636.1:0-2237 GCA_031360005.1 Rhizobacter sp. | reverse complement strand
CGCGGCGGATGCGGCCGGCTTGCTCTTCAGCCATTGGGGGGTCAGGTCGATGGCGCCCGCGGTGCCGACCGCCAGCACGCCGGCGGCAATCAGTGCCGCGCTCAGGGGTTTGATCTTCATGGTCACTTCCGAACGGATCGCGGGACATTCCGCATGCCGCAGAAGTTAGGCGCTGCCGATGAAGCTTCGGTTAGTGCCGCGTTAAGCCAGCGTTAGGAACCGACACTTTCCGAGCGCCGCTAAGGTGTCAGCGCGATGTCACCGATGTAGGCGAGGCCGTGCCCGCGGGTGTTGTCGGAGTCCGCCGACACCGCGACGCCGCTGACCTCGGGCAACTGGCCCTCCGACTCGTCGCCGAACATGCGCTGGTAGTCGGCCGCCAGGTTGCGGCGCTGCGCGACCCATTGCCCGAGCCTCGCGCTGCCACTCTGCAGCACGATGAAGCGGATGCGCTTGCTGAAGGCGTTGACGATGCCGGTGTCGACGGGCAGCTTGTTATCCCAGACGTAGCACAGCGTCTGCGTCGGCACGGTCTCGCCGGTGGCGGAATTGCCGAGCTTGAGCCGGGTGCGTTCGCCGAGCGAGAGCTTGGAGGCGTCGAATGCAAACAACACGCACACCTTGGCCGCGGCATCGTCGCCGGAGCGCACCCTCAGGTCCGCATCTTCGACCAGCTTGTCGACCCGCCAGCGCCAGGCGAGCACGGCGCGGCCCGACACCTGCGCATGCATCGAGTGGACGAGGTTGCCGTAGGACTCGTCGGCCTCGACCTTCAGTACGCGCGTGCCACCGAGATCGACGACCGAAAATTTCGTCGGCACCTTGTTCGGCAGGGTGGCGAACTTCCAGGCCGCGGGCGCCTCGCCCGGCGTGGCCGCAGAGAACGCGGCGATCGCCGTGTCGTCGGCGGCTGCGGCGCGGAGCGCAAAACAGGCACCCAGCGCCAGCGCGACGAATCGCCACATGGGCGCGCAACGGCAATTCAGACTGACTCGCATCGGATCCTCTTCGGTGTCAGGTGACGATGGCGCCCTCGGCACGCAGCTGCAGTTTTACCCGAGATGGCCGATTGGCGGCGCAGCACGCTTCGAGCGAGAATCCGCGATGCCGGGCCAACGCGACAATTCGCGGCGCGCGTGCTGCGCCGGTCCCGCATCCTCGCCGAGGAGGGCAGCTGCCTTGTTTGCAAACCTGATCTCCGAGGCGAGCCGATATGCCGAGGCGGCACTGGCTTCGCCGACCGAGTTGCTGGCGATTGCCTCGGCGCTCGTCGCGGCGGCCCTGGTGCTGGTCAGCAGCTTCGTCAAGACGATGATCCCACTGCGCTGGCTCGCGATCGGCAGCAACTTCGGTTTCGTCGCGTACGGCGCGCTCCATCCGTCGTACCTGATGCTGCTGCTGCACGCCGCGCTGGTGCCGATCAACCTGTACCGGCTGGCTGAAATGGTGCGGCTGACGCGGCGTGTCGCCGCGGTGTCGGTCGAGGCCGACCTCTCTGGCGTCTGGCTCAAACCCTACATGCGCAGCGTCAAGTTGCGCGCCGGCAGCGTGCTGTTCAACAAGGGCGACCGAGGCGACCGACTCTACCTGCTGGCCGCCGGCCGCATCGAGCTGGTCGAGATCAGCGGCAGCGTCGGCCCGGGTGAGATCTTCGGCGAGATAGCCTTCTTCGCGCCGGACCGGCGCCGCCGGCTGACGGCGCGTTGCGCCGAAGACTGCACGGTGCTGTCGATCGACGAAGGCACGGTCCGACAGCTGTATTACCAGAATCCAGCTTTCGGCCTCAAGCTGATCGAGCTCGTCGCCGGCCGGCTCTCGGCCGATGTGCGCCGGCTCACTGAGCAGTTGCGGGCCGCGCGCGATCAGCTCGCGGCCAAGGCCGTGGTCAGCGATTGAAGTGCTTGCGTGACGGCGGAAGCGACGCGCTGACCGACGCCTTCGGCAGCCGCACCGTGACGCGCAGCCCGCCGAGCGGCGAGTCCGCCAGCGACACCGTCGCGCCGTGCCGCTCGGCCACGCTGCGCACGATCGCCAGGCCGAGACCGGTGCCGGGCTCGTCGCCGGCGGCGCGGCGGTAGAACCGGTCGAACACCCGCTCGCGATCCTCGGGCGGGATTCCCGGGCCGGCGTCGTCGACCTGCAGCATCGGCACATCGCCATCGGCGAACACGCGCAGCTCGACGCGCGAGCCATGCGGCGAATAGCGCACCGCGTTGTCTGCGAGGTTGCGTGCCAGA
>JANMAW010000580.1:0-8781 GCA_031360005.1 Rhizobacter sp. | reverse complement strand
GCAGCGCAAGCAACGCATTTCATCGTCCGCTTGCGTGGGATCCTGACTCGCGCGCGCCGTCGGGGCCTGCAGGCTAATCGAGCTTGCCGATCTTGCGCACCGCGCGCGTCATCGTGTCCGCGTCCAGGTCCCAGTAGGTCTGGAACTCGGGCGCGTCAAGGTATTCGATCGGGCTGCCGGCCTTTGCGACAACCTGTCGCACGGCAGGGTCCGCAGCGACCGCCGCCGCCGCGGCGCGCAGCCGCTGCACGATGTCGTCGGGGGTCTTGCTCGGCACGAACAGCGCCGACCACTGCGCGAAGCGAACCGGGTAGCCGGAGCGCGTAAGGCTCGGCACGCCGGGCAGCGCGGCGAGCGGCTGGTCGCCCCAGTGGGCGAGCGCGCGCAGCTTGCCGGCCTGGATCTGCTGCACGACCGTCGACGGGCCGCTCGCCAGCGCGTCGACCTGGCCCCCGAGCAGCGCGACGATCGCCGGGCCGGCGCCGGTGTACGGGATGTGCGTCATGCGAAAGCCGGCCGAGGCCTTGAGCATTTCCATCGGCACATGCATCGTGCCGTAGTTGCCCGAGCTGCCGTAGTTGTAGGTGCCCGGCTTGCGCTTCAGGTCGGCGATGAACTCGTCCAGCGTCTTCCATTGCGCATCGGCGCGCACGACCAGCACGGTCGGGTCGGCGGTGAAGCGCGCGATCGGCTTGAACTGGCTCAGCTGGTAGGCCGGCTTGCGATCGAGCAGCCTGTCGGCTTCCGGCAGGATCGAGATCGACGACAGGCTCAGCAGCAGCGTGTAGCCGTCGGCGGCAGCGCGCGCGGCCTGGCCGATGCCGAGTGCGCCGCCGGCACCGGCCTTGTTCTCGACCACGATCGTCTGCTTCAGCTCGCGCGACAAGGCCTCGGCCACCGGCCGCGCGACGGTGTCGGCGACGCCGCCCGGCGGGAACGGCACGATCATCGTGATCGGCCGGTCGGGATAAGGCGCCTGCGCCTGCACGCCGCCGGCAGCGGCCAGCAGCGCGGTCAGTAGGAACGCGGCACGCGCGCGGCGAAGGGTCATGGAGGGGTCTCCGGGTTCAGTCGCTGCTCGACCATCGGCGGCATTCAGACGAATCGGTTCTCGATCGCCCCGAGCCCGTCGATTTCGATGCGCACGACGTCGCCCGCTTTCAGGAAGGTCGGCGGCGTCATGCCCATGCCCACGCCGGCCGGCGTGCCGGTGGCGATCACGTCGCCTGGGTAAAGCGTGATGCCGCGCGAGCAGGTTTCGATCAGCGTCGGGATGTCGAAGATCAGGTCGGCGGTCAGTGCGTCCTGGCGCAACTCGCCGTTGACCCAGCAGCGCACGCGGGTGCGCGCGCCGTCGAAGGCGTCGGCGGTGACGATCCACGGCCCCATCGGGCAGAACGTGTCGAACGACTTGCCAAGGTCCCATTGCTGGTGGCGCATCTGCACGTCGCGCGCCGTCACGTCGTTGACGAGGGTGTAGCCGAACACATGCTTGAGCGCGTCGGCGCGCGCGATGTTGCGACCGCCTGCGCCGATCACCACCGCGAGTTCGGCCTCGTAGTCGATCTGCGTCGACACGGGTCCGGGAAGGTGCACGTCATCGAACGGGCCGATCACGCACTCCGGCACTTTCGTGAACACGATCGGCCACGCTTCGGGGTCGGCCGCATTGCCGCGGAACACCGATGCCGACAGCTCCTTCGCATGCGCGTGGTAGTTGCGGCCGACGCAGAACAGGTTGCGTCGCGGCAGCGGCAGCGGCGCCTCGAGCATGACATCGGCCCGGGCGACCGTCTCGACCGTCGTATCGGGCATCGACCCGCCGCGTGCCAGAGTTTCGATCACCGCAAGAACACCGCGCCGCGCCGAACTCTCGGGCAATGCCAGCGGCTGGAGAGTCGCGCCGTCGTCGGACACGAGCCCGACCTGTCTGCTGCCTTCCCTGAGGCCTATTCTTCGGTATGTGGCAATGCGCAATCTGATCTCCAGCTCGTTCGACCAAATGCTACCAATACGAGACCAATCGAACAATCGGGTATTCGTGCGGGGGCGAAATGGGTACGATACCGACTGCACCGCCCAGCCCCTTCGATCTGCCCATGGACAGCGCCCTGGCCCTGCGAGAAGCGATTCTCGCGAACCTCAACTCCCGCATGTGGCGGGCCGGCCACCGCATCCCCACCGAGCGTGAATTGAGTGGCCAGTTCGGCCTGAGCCGCTCGGCCGTGCGACGGGTGCTGGCCGACATGAAAGAGAAGCGCCTGATCACGCAGACGGTCGGCAGCGGCACCTACGTCAGCGAGCAGGTCAACGAGGCGCTCGCATCCGCCGCGAACAGCGCCGGCAGTCTGCCGATCAGCCCGGCCGAACTGATGAGCGCGCGCCTCGTGCTCGAGCCGGCGACCGTCGCGATGGTGATCGGCAACGCCACCTCGCTCGACTTCGCCCGCATGGACGAGTGCTGCGACAGAGGCGAGGCGGCGCGCACGCTCGCGCAGTTCGAACACTGGGACGGCCTGCTTCACGAGGTGATCGCCGATGCCGCTCACAACAGCTTCATCTCGAAGGTGTTCCGGCTGATGAACGAGGTGCGCGCGCAGGGCGAATGGGGCGCGCTGAAGCGCCGCAGCGCGACGCCCGAGCGGCGTCTGGAGTACCAGCAGGAGCATCGCGCACTGGTGCTGGCGCTGCGCGATCGCGACGGCGCGCGCGCTACCGAACTGTGCCTGGCGCACCTGACGCATGTGCGCCGCAACCTGCTCGGCTATTGATTCATTCGCAGGGACATTCCCGCTGCTGCATTGACCGCCGCGAGGTCGCTCGATATATTGCGCCGACGATGTCGGGCCTCTGACCAATCCGGACCAATGAGTCGGCTCCGCTTTGAGCGCGGCCGCTGTCCGAGCCCCGACACCGCGCCGGACCTTCTGGAGACCAGCATGCCCCCGACCCCTGTGCGTGGCGCTTTGCGGCGCGCCGCGCTGACCTTGTTCGTCGGCGCCGGCGCGGCGTTGGTCGCGCCCGGCGCGGTCGCGCAGGATTACCCGAACCGCCCGGTCCGGATCATCGTGCCGTTCGCGCCCGGCGGATCGGCCGACGTGTTCGGGCGCTTCGTTGCGCAACGGTTGCAGGAGGCGCTCGGCCAGAACTTCATCATCGACAACCGGCCCGGCGCGGGTTCGGTGATCGGCACCGACGCGGTGGCCAAGAGCCCGGCCGACGGCTACACGCTGCTGCTGATGTCGAACACGCACACGGTCAATGAGTCGCTGATCCCCGCCAAGCCATTCCAGCTGATGCGCGACTTCGTTCCGATCGCGCCGATCAGCACCTCCGATCTGGTGCTCGTCGCCAAGCCCGGCTTGCCTTTCAACACCCTCGGCGAGCTCATCAACGCTGCCAAGGCCAAGCCCGGCGGCATGTCGTATGCATCGTCGGGCACGGGTACGCCGTACCACATGGCCGGCGAGCTGTTCAAGGCGATGGCCGGCATCGCCATCGTGCACATCCCCTACAAGGGCAGCGCCGGCGCGCGCACCGACGTACTCGGCGGGCAGCTCGAGATGATGTTCGATGCGATCCCGACGATGACCGAGCACATCAGGGCCGGCAAGGTGAAGGCGCTGGCGACGACCGGCACGGCCCGGTCGGCGACGCTGCCCGACGTGCCGACGATGAATGAAGCCGGCGTGCCCGGCTATGAGGCGACGATCTGGCTCGGTCTGATGGCGCCGAAGGGCACGCCACAGGCCATCGTCAACCGGCTCAACGCCGAGGTCGGCAAGATCACGTCCAGCCCGGAGGTGCGGCGCGCGTGGGCGGCCCAGGGCACGACGCCGCTGACGATGGGCATCGACGAATTCACCAGCTACATGACCGGTGACATCGCGAAGTGGGCGCGCATCGTCAAGATCTCGGGCGCCAAGCCCGAGTAACGTCGAACGGCGAAACGCAGGCGAACGTGACGACGATCCGCGTCAGCATCCACGGAACGGGGCGCGAGGTCGGCGCGGCAATCACCGCCCGTGCGCTGTTCGATGCGCTGAGCGCGCGCAGCGTGCCACCGACTCCCGAACGCTGCGGCCATGCTCTTCCGAACCGAACCGCGACGACCCGATGACCGACCTTCACCTTCTGTGCGCCGGCGCGGCGCAAGGCCTTGTCAAGGCGCTGCAAGCGAGCTTGCGTGCCGACACCGGTGCCATCGTGCAGGGTCGCTTCGGCGCTGTCGGCGCGATGAAGGAAGCGCTGCTCGCCGGCGAGGCCTGCGACGTGTTCGTCGCGACCGCGGCGATGGTCGACGCGCTGGCCGAGGAAGGCGTGCTGTGCGCCCACACCCGCGCGCCACTGGGCCGCGTGCGTACCGGGATCGCGGTGCGCGGCGGTGAGGCACGGCCCGATGTCGCGACCCCGCAGGGGCTGAAGGCCGCGCTGCTTGCGGCCGATGCAATCTACTTTCCGGACGCGGTACGCTCCACCGCCGGCATCCACTTCGCGGCCGTGATGCGCCAGCTCGGTGTGTACGACGAGTTGCAGCCACGCTTTCGCACCTACCCGAACGGTGCCGCCGCGATGAGGGAACTCGCGGCAAGCGACGCGGAGCGGCCGATCGGCTGCACCCAGGCCACCGAGATCAACTACAGCGACGGTGTCGATCTGGTCGGCGCGCTGCCCGAACGCTTCGAGCTCGCGACCGTTTACGCCGCGGCGCTCAGCGCGAAGGCCGCTGACCCCGAACTGGCCGCGCGCTTCATCGCCTTGCTGACCGGGCCGGCGTCGGGCTCACTGCGCGCCGCCGGCGGCTTCGAGTTTTGAATGACGCTGCCCCCAGCCATGAAGCTGCGCCATCGAGTTGAAGCACCACCCGGTGGCGGACAGATCCTGCATCCGTCCCTGCTGACGCAGCCGCCGCCGGTGTTCACTTCTTCACCCACCCACTGAAAGGGCAACTTGCCATGAGGATGTTCATACGTTTCCAGTCGGTCGTGTTCGCGCTGCTTCTCGCGTGTGCCGGGCCGGCGTTCGCGCAGGGCGGCAAGATCCAGGTGCAGTGGCTCGGCCAGGCGGCGTTCAAGATCACGACCGTCACCGGCAAGGTGATCGTGATCGACCCATACCTGACCGCGAATCCGAAGACGCCCGAGGCCTACAAGAAGCTCGAAGCGCTCGGCAAGGTCGACCTGATCCTCGTCACGCACGCCCATGCCGACCATTTCCTCGATGCGCCGGCGCTGGCCAGGCTGAACAACGCGCCGGTTT
The DNA here is from genome assembly GCA_031360005.1 of Rhizobacter sp. Lineage (GTDB taxonomy): Bacteria > Pseudomonadota > Gammaproteobacteria > Burkholderiales > Burkholderiaceae_C > LMDS01. Next base: position 3,522 of record JANMAW010000580.1, on the reverse strand, counting down.
GGGCGCCTGCCGGGCTGGCGCAATCGATGCAGACGCTGGGTATCCTGCCGCCCGCGCAGGCGAACCGCATGTACTAGTGCGGCAGCATCACGCCGATCGGCCCCGGCATTCGCATCACGATGACGCATGCCGAGCACAGCTCCGAACTCGTCTGGCGCAATCCGGAAGGCAAGGACGAAACGCATGTCGGCGGCGAGCCTTGCGGCTTCGTGATCGAACTCGAGAACGGCTTCAGGATCTGGCACATGGGAGACACCGGCGTGTTCGGTGACATGCGCCTGCTCGGCGAGATGTACAAGCCCGACCTGCTGATGGTCCCGATCGGCGGCGGCCAGTTTGTGATGAACCCGCAGGATGCCGCAATGGCCACGCGCGACCTGATCAGGCCGAAGATGGCGATCCCGATGCACTACGGCACCACGCCGGCGCTCAGCGGCACGCCGGAGGAATACATCAAGGCGCTCGGCAACGCGTCGGTCAAGGTGCTGGCGATCAAGCCGGGCGACACGCTCGACTTCTGAGCGGGTCCCGCTGCGAAGACGACCGTTGCGACAGCTGCTTCGGAAGCGCCTGATCGACACGGCCAAAATGGGGGTCGGAAGGTGGACCACCGTTCGCATCGCTCATCCTCGGTCCGACACGGCTGGCACGATCACACGCAAGGCCCGGGGACGGATTCGATAGTGCAGCGGTGTGTCGAGCTGCCTTATCTCGCCGTCAGTGGCCACCCGCAAACGACGATGCGCCGTGTCGATGCGCAGATCCGTCGCGACGAATGCGCGGAAGTCCCTGGCCTGACGCAGGCGCCCGGCGAGGGCACGCAGTCCCAGGCCCAGCAGCCGCCAGCGCCCGGCCCGGTCGGTGACGTAGACGCTCAGCACCGCAGCTTGCAGGCCGTCGCGCTGGCCGATCTGCAGGCCTTCGGTCAGATAGACGTTGTTGCCGATGAAGACAAACGGCGTGCGATGAACAAGCGCCTGCCCGCCCACTGTCAATGACACTTTCATGAAGGCATAGCGCCGCAGCGCGCCCACGAAGGCCCACGCGAACGCCGGCCATTTGCCGCGGCCCAGACGAGTCTGCTGCTGCTCGCGGTCGCGAACCATGTCGACATACAGGCCGATGCTGGAGTTGTTGAGGAAGACGTGGCCATTGACCTCACCGACATCGACCTCGATCGTGTGCGCGCCCGCGATCGACTGCAGCGCGGCAGACGGGTCCAGCGGAATTCCCACGTCCTTCGCGAAATGGTTCAGCGTGCCCAGCGGCAACACGCCGAACGCGACCGGCCGGTCGACCAGCCTCGACGCCACCGCGTTCAAGGTACCGTCGCCTCCGCCCGCAACGACGGTCGCGCATTGCAGCGCCAGCGCCTGATCCACGGCAGCCCGAAGCTGGTCGCCGTTTTCGACCACGCTGATCGGCCCGCCGGCTGCGATCGCCTCGATCGCCTGCCGATTCGCGTCCAACCATGCGCTGTCGAAACCGTGCCCCGCATGGCCGTTGAAGATGAAGGCGGTCGGCTGCGTCATGGCTCGCCGCGTGCCGCCGATGTGGCCCAGCGGACCGGGCGAGCGCCGACCAGGCAGATCGCGAGCCACAGCATGGCCTCGAACACGGCCGCGATGCAATCGCTCAGGAAGTGCACGCCCAGCGCAATGCGGCTCGCCGCGACCAGCAGCACCAGCGATGTCGCGGTGCTCAGCAGCGCCACGCGCGTCCACGCCGACCGCAATCGCGGCCACAGCCACGCGACGATCACGCCGTAGAGGAGCGCCGCACCGGCCGTGTGCCCGCTCGGGAAGCTGAAGGTCTCAAGCGCCTGCTGCGCGTAGCCCCAATCGGGACGGGCGCGCTGCACCGCGTGCTTGACGGCGACGTTCAGCAGCATGCCGCCCGGCACGCTTGCCGCCAGGATGAGCAATGCCACTCGCTCGCCATTCAGCCACAGCGCGGTCGCAGCGATCGCCGCCATCGCGAGAATTCCGGCGGTGCCATGGAACACGCTGATCCAGCGCATGAACTCGGCGAGCGACGGGCTCGTCGAGGCGTGCAGCCACTCGGCTGCCTGGCGATCCGCCCCGGCGATGAAGCTGGCTCGAAGGAAGTCGTCGATGACGGGGCCGAGGAGCCAGGCGACTCCGACGAGAGCGCCTGCACCGAACGCGACGCGGCTGATCCAGATCGGCGCAAGTCCCGTCGACACGGTTTTCATTGTCGGGTGCGGCACTGCAGATCGCATCCGACCGCCGTCAGGCAGCACCTCATGCTGCCGTTTCGAGATTCACGCGAAACCGCGCCGCGTCCGCTGAACAGCCGATTGACGGCGATGATTTTGCGATGCAGTTCAAGGAATTCATGGTCGCGGGTGGTCAGGCGAATGAAAGGGGCTGCGCTGAAGCACCCGCTCGCAGGCGGCCATTGTCGCCAATCGAGCCGCTGTCGCGCTCAGCGCTGCCGGATGGCAGCGCCGCGCAGCCGCAAGGCATTGCTGATCACCGATGCCGAGCTCAGGCTCATCGCCAGCGCGGCGATCATCGGCGACAGCAGCCAGCCGGTGAACGGATACAGCACGCCCGCAGCCAGCGGCACGCCGAGCGCGTTGTAGACGAAGGCGAAGGCCAGGTTCTGCTTCATGTTCGCCACCGTGGCGACCGACAGCGCCCGCGCGGCCACGATGCCGCGCAGGTCGCCCTTGACGAGCGTGAGCTGGGCGCTGTTCATCGCGACGTCGGTGCCGGTGCCCATCGCGATGCCGACATCGGCACGCGCCAGTGCCGGCGCGTCGTTGATGCCGTCCCCGGCCATCGCGACGACGCGTCCTTCCGATTGCAGTCGCTCGACCAGACGCAACTTGTCGGCGGGCTTGACTTCACCATGCACCTCGTCGATGCCGAGGCGCTTGGCGACGGCACGCGCGGTGGTCAGGCCGTCGCCGGTGGCCATCACGATGCGCAGACCGGCATCGCGCAATGCGGCCAGCGCGTCGGGCGTCGTGGTCTTGATCGGGTCCGACACGGCGAGCAAGCCCGCCAGCCGGCCATCGACGGCCAGATGCATCACGCTCGCGCCCTGGCTCCGAAGCGCTTCGGCTTGCGCGGTCAGCGCCGATACGTCGACACCGAGCTGCTGCATCAACGTCGTGTTGCCCAGTGCGAGCGCTTTGCCCGCCACGAGGCCGCGCACGCCGATGCCCGATTCGGAGTCGAACTGCTCGGGCTTGGCCAGCGTCAGGCCTCGCGCACGGGCTGCAGCGACGATGGCTGCGGCGAGCGGATGCTCGCTGCCCTGGTCGAGGCTGGCCGCCAGGCGCAGCACCTCGTCGTCGACGAATCCCGTTGCGGGCAGCGCCTGCTCGAACGCCGGCCGTCCTTCGGTCAGCGTGCCCGTCTTGTCGACGATCAGCGTGTCGATCTTGCGCAGGTTCTCGATCGCGGCCGCGTCGCGGAACAGCACGCCTTGCGTCGCGCCGCGGCCCGTCGCGACCATGATCGACATCGGCGTCGCCAGGCCCAGCGCACA
>JANMAW010000534.1:0-2511 GCA_031360005.1 Rhizobacter sp. | reverse complement strand
CTCGCCCATCGCGCCCAGGCCATACAGGAACGAACGCCCGATCAGCGTGCCGCGGGCGCCGAGCGCGACCGCCTTCAGCACGTCTTGCCCGGAGCGGATGCCGCCATCCATCCAGACCTCGATCTGCGACCCGACCGCCTGCGCGATCGCCGGCAGTGCGGCGATGGACGAGGGCGCGCCGTCGAGCTGGCGGCCGCCGTGGTTCGAGACGATCATCGCGTCGGCGCCGCTGCGCGCGGCCAGACGCGCGTCTTCCTCGTCCATGATGCCCTTCAGGATCAGCTTGCCGCCCCAGCGCTTCCTGATCCACTCGACGTCGTTCCAGTCGAGCTTCGGATCGAACTGTTCTTTGGTCCACGTGCTCAGCGACGTCATGTCGCTGACGCCCTTGGCGTGGCCGATCAAGTTGCCGAAGCCGTGCCGGCGCGTGCGTGCCATCCCCAGGCACCAGCGCGGCTTGGTCATCAGGTTAAGGATGTTGGCGAGCGTCGGTTTCGGCGGCGCGGTCATGCCGTTCTTGATGTCCTTGTGGCGCTGGCCGAGCACCTGCAAGTCGAGCGTGAGCATCAGCGCGCTGCAGTTCGCGGCCTTCGCGCGGTCCATCAGCCGCTCCATGAAGTCGCGGTCGCGCATCCAGTAGAGCTGGAACCAGAACGGCGCGCCGGTCGCGGCCGCGATGTCTTCGATCGAGCAGATGCTCATCGTCGACAGCGTGAACGGGATGCCGAACTTCTTCGCCGCGAGCGCGCCGAGGATCTCGCCGTCGGCGTGCTGCATCCCGGTCAGGCCGGTCGGCGCGATCGCCACCGGCATCGCGGTGGCGATGCCGGCCATCGTCGTGCGGATGCTGCGGTTCTCCATGTTGACCGCGACGCGCTGGCGCAGCTTGATCTTCTGGAAGTCGCTTTCGTTGGCCCGGTAGGTGCTCTCGGTGTACGAGCCCGAGTCGGCGTAGTCGTAGAACATCCGCGGCACGCGCTTTTCGGCGAGCACGCGCAGGTCTTCGATGTGGGTGATGACGGGCATCGCGAGTTCTCCGGCTCGGGTCTGGTCTCACTAGCGATGCTACCGGGGCGACCGGCGGGCGGTCGGAAAAGATTGCCGGCGCGGGCGCGATGCCGGCGCCGCGCGCTTCAGCCGCGACGCCGCCTGGGCGTGAAGTTGAGTTGCGCCGCCGCTTTCGCGGGCGTGCCCGACACCAGAACCGGCAGCACGGGCTGGTCCTGCAACTGGTCCGGGTGCCAGAGTTTCACTTCGGCAGCGCCGTCCGGCACGCCATCGATGCTGATCGTGCCGTTCGCGTCGGTCTTGCCAAACCACGGCGTGCCGCTCACGTAGACCTGGCCGCGCATCGACGAATGCAGGTGGCAGCCCAGGCCGATGGGGCCGGGATTGTCAACCTTGACCTCGGCGACCGACGCTCCGGCGCGTTTGCGCGCCGGAGCGGGAGACTTGTACTCATCGCCCGGTGAGGCGGCCGCGCCTTCGAACCCATCGAGCCGCAGTTCGAAGCTCGAGGCCGCCGGCGTGTTGCCCAGCGGCCCGCTCGGTGTGGCGCGCACGTGATGGTCATAGCCGTCGAGGTTCACGAAGCGCAAAGTGCTGCCGCCGGGCACCACGGTGAGGAAGGGAACGAACTTCAGATTCTCCTGCTTGATCACGACCGGCGCCAGTGCCGGCGATGCCGCCTTCTTGCCTGCCGACTCGACCAGCACCACCACATCGGGTACGGCCCGGCCGTCCTTGTCGCGCACAGTGACCTCGACGGTGCCCGCCCGCGCCACGCCGAGCAGGGCCGACGAGGCCAACGCCGCCGCGAAAATGCCGAGGATTTGTTTCATTGTTCGACTTTTCAATTGTCCACGCTCACCATCGCTCGTCAGGGCGAGTTGATGATGTCGCGGTGCATCGGCGCCAGCTGTGCCAGCAAGCGGTTTTGCGTGCCGAACGAGACGCCTTGCGCGTCCATGCTTTGCTGCAGCACCTCCACCAGCGCGTTGAAGTTTGTCTTCGTGACGTCCATGCCCGCGTGGGCCGTCTTCATGTCGGGGCCCTTGCGTTTGCACGGTCCTCCCGAGACCTCGCAGAACTGCAGCACCAGTTGTTCCTTCAGCAGCCTCTGATCCGTGTCCTTGAAGAACGGATTCATGCGCGGGTCAGCGAGCAGCCGGGCCATAAAGTCGTCCATCAGCGTGACCAGACCGGGTTGGCCGCCGAGTTGCCGATAGAGCGCGTCGTCGGCGGCGGTCTGGGCGAACGCGGCGCCGGTCGCGAGGGCGGCGATCGTGAAGGCCGCGCGGGCCCATGCTTTCGGTTGCATCGAGCGGATGTCCTTCAGGTTCATGCGGTTCTCAAAACGCCAATTGCACAGACAGGTAGCCGCCGGCCTGGTGCGTGTGGCCGACGATGTTGCCGAGATCGACATACGCCGCGGTGATCGACAGGCTCTTGGTCGGCGCCCACGCGATGAAAAGATCCTTCCAGTCGTCTTCCTGGAACGGTGCACCGGCG
>JANMAW010000499.1:0-6687 GCA_031360005.1 Rhizobacter sp. | reverse complement strand
GCAAAGGGCTACACCGACTACCCTCCGCTCGAGGTCGTACCGGCCTGACGAAGGATCGCGGGCGTTCGCGCGCGCCCGCTTCGATTTCAGGGACGCGTTGGCGCACTGCCACGGCGCGGCGCGGCGCGGGCGCGAAACAGCTCCGAGATGCCGACCTCCCGCGGGCCCGGAATCAGCTCGAACGCCTCGCCCGCTTGCATCGTGCCGGGCCGTCGCACCGCGAGGTAGAAGCCGCACCACGCGTTCGCCGCCATCAGTTTCGACGCCTGATTGAAGCCCATCGCGGCGTTGAACTTGAAGCACGGCAGGCGCGGTTCGCTGACCGCCAGCTCGCAGTGAGCGAAGCGCAGCACGTCGCCGATCCAGACCTGGTCTTCGAGCAGCCCGGCGAGCGTCAGGTTTTCTCCCATCGACCCCGGCGGCAGAGCGTCGCCCCACTCGGCGGCGCGCGCCTGCGCCCGCACCGTCTGCCAGAACGGGTAGTGCTCGCTGGGGTAGGCGTACACCGCCTTGCTCAAGCCGCCGTGGACCGACAGGTCGGCCTGCTCGTCTCCCGCCAGGCCGAGCGGGCGCACCTCGACGGGCCCGGGAACGCCGCGCTTGCCGATGCCAGTCATGACCTGCCGCTCGCCGATGCGCATCGGCAGCGCGAGCGACACGTTCAGGCTGACGAGCGCGTACGCCATCGGTCGGGCCGGCCCCCGATCAGGCGCCACCGGCGCGGTAGCCGCGCCGCCCGGCCACCACGCTGCGGCCCTTGGGCCCGGTGACCCAGGCGAGGAATATCTTGGCCGCCGGGTGGTAGCTCCGAAACGCCCGCATCACATGCACCGCCTCGCGTAACCGGGGGTCGCCCTCGACGAGCAGTGCCAGCGGCGCGCCACCTTGCGCCAGCCAGGCGCCGCGCTCGACGAGCGCGTACGCGCGACGGGCGCGCGCCTGCGCGATCAGCCCGGCGTGCGAATCCGCCACGGCATACCAGGGGGCGGCCGGCGCGATCCTGGCCTGGCGCCACACCGCCTGCTCGACCGCGTGCGCGCCCGAGCCGTCGGCGGCCGACAGGAAGGTGATCGCGCCCGGCGTCACGAGCGCGGCATCGCGTAGACGGCTGAGCGCCTCGGCAGCGTTGCGGCCACCAGCGATGCCCGCAACGTCCTGGCCCTTGACGCGCACGGCCGGGCCGATGATCACGAAGTCGCCGGTAGCGACGGCCCGGCGGTCGTGCAACAAGCCTTGATTCTCGAGCCGCGATTCGGCCTCGGGTACGTTGGTCAGGGCGACGTCAAGCTCGCCGCGCTCGAGCGCCTCGAGCACTGTCAGCGCGGGGCTTCGCACCAGCTTGACCGCAATCCGGGTGTCGCGGCCGAAGCCGTGTAGCAGGGCCGTTGCCAGGCCGGAATCGAACAGCGCCTGATCCACGCCGAACCGCAACGCGTCGCGTATTGACGCTCGCTGCGCCCACGCCGCCGAGCCCGACCACAGCAGGGGAAGCGACGCGGTCAGCAGGCGGCGGCGGAAAAGCATGACTTGGATTATTGCCGCGGTCGCAGCCCCAGGCACCGGACGCCGCGTCGCCGGCGTGGCCCGAGCAGCGCATGCATGAAGTCATTCCGAAACCGCATGACCCCCCGGTTTCTGGTGGTTACCACGACATTACACTGCCGTGACAATCCGGCCAATGAGGGTGTTCAGACGCATTTCCATACGACTTCAATGATTGGATCCTCGATGAATCGTCCCGTGATGGAAGGGCTGCGCCTGAACGTCCCCGCGCACGTGCGTCATTCCCGGTTGATCGGATGGGTGGCCGAAATGGCCGCGCTGACTGAGGCCGCCGCGGTCCACTGGTGCGACGGCAGCAGCGCCGAATACGACCGCCTGTGCGCGCAACTCATGGCGGCCGGCACCTTCAAGAAGCTCAACCCCGAACTGCGCCCGAACAGCTACCTCGCGTGCAGCAGCCCGAGCGACGTGGCGCGGGTCGAAGACCGCACCTTCATCTGCTCGCAGAAGAAGGAGGACGCCGGACCCACCAACAACTGGGTGGCGCCCGACCAGATGCGGGCGCTGCTCGAAACCGGAGCGGCCGATGGCACGCCCGCGCTTTTCCGCGGCTGCATGCGCGGTCGCACGATGTACGTCGTGCCGTTCTCGATGGGACCGCTGGGCTCGCCGATCGCGCACATCGGGGTCGAGCTCTCCGACAGCGCGTACGTGGCGGTCAACATGAAGCTGATGACGCGCATGGGCGCCCGGGTATTTGAAGCGCTTGGCAGCGACGGCCATTTCGTGCCGTGCATGCACACCGTCGGTGCGCCGTTGCAGCCGGGTGAGAAAGACGTGGCGTGGCCGTGCAACCCGACCAAGTACATCGTGCACTATCCCGAGACGCAGGAGATCTGGAGCTACGGCTCGGGTTACGGCGGCAATGCGCTGCTCGGCAAGAAGTGCTTCGCGTTGCGCATCGCCAGCAACATGGGGCGCCAAGCCGCTCAGGGGGCCACCGGTAGCCCGGGCTGGCTCGCAGAGCACATGTTGATCCTGGCCGTGACTTCGCCCGACGGCAACAAGCACCACATCGCCGCGGCGTTCCCGAGCGCCTGCGGCAAGACCAACTTCGCGATGCTTGTGCCGCCCGCAGGCCTGCGCGGCTGGAAGGTCACGACCGTCGGCGACGACATCGCCTGGATCAAGCCGCACGCCGACGGGCGCCTGTACGCGATCAATCCCGAGGCAGGCTATTTCGGCGTCGCGCCGGGCACCAACGACAAGACCAACCCCAACTGCATGGCGAGCCTGAGGCGCGACGTGATCTTCACCAACGTCGCGATGACCGACGACGGCGATGTCTGGTGGGAAGGCATGACCGACGAGGCGCCGGCGCACCTGACCGACTGGCAAGGGAAGGCCTGGACGCCCGCGTTGGCCCAGGAAACCGGCGCGAAGGCGGCGCACCCGAACTCGCGCTTCACCGTGGCCGCGACCAACAACCCGGCGCTCGACCCCGACTGGGACGCCCCCGAGGGCGTGCCGATCGATGCCTTCATCTTCGGCGGCCGCCGCTCGACCACGGTGCCGCTCGTGACCGAGGCGCGCAACTGGCTCGAAGGCGTCTACATGGCGGCGACGATGGGCTCGGAAACGACCGCTGCATCCGCAGGCACGCAGGGCGTGGTTCGACGCGACCCGTTCGCGATGCTGCCGTTCGTCGGCTACAACATGAGCGACTACTTCCAGCACTGGCTCGACCTGGGCAAGAAGCTCGAAGGCTCCGGCGCGACGCTGCCGAAGATCTACTGCGTCAACTGGTTTCGCAAGGATGGGTCAGGCAAGTTTGTCTGGCCAGGCTACGGCGAAAACATGCGCGTGCTGCAATGGATGATCGGTCGCGTTCGGGGCTCGGCGCGGGGCAACGAGAACGCCTTCGGCACGACGCCGCGCTACGGCGACCTGGACTGGAGCGGCCTGAGTTTCAGCCAGGAACAGTTCGACCAGGTCACCAGCATCGACGCGGACGCGTGGAAGATCGAGCTCGGCCTGCACGCCGAACTGTTCCAGCAACTGGCCTACCACCTGCCGGCGGAAATGAACGCGACGAAGGCGCTGATCGAGCAGCGGCTCGCCGGCTGACCACGCCGGCCCGCAATGAGAAGGCCGGCGCAAGCCGACCTTCGTGTCATCGGCGAACCGGGGGCGCCGCCCGCGTCAGACCTCGTGCAGGCTTTCGTGGCGCGCCGCAGCGGCGTAGAGGTCGGAGGCGAACCCCGGGTCGGTCTTCGCGTACGAATCGGCCATCTCGCGCACCTTCCGCGCTTCGATCAAGGCCGAATCCGCAGCGCTGAGAGCGAGCGCCGGCTGGATCGCCTTGAAGGGATGGCGCAGCGCCGGCGGAATCAGGCCGGCGAGCGCGGCCAGCGTGTGGTGGGTGAAGCGGCTGCGTTGCACGTTCGCGTGCACGATGCTGGTCGTCATGGTGTGTTCCTTCGTAATCGTGATGGGTTGATGTCGGTCCAGGGCGAGTCAGGCCAGCGGCCCACGCCGGGCCGCTGCGCGCAAGTCCCTGGAAATTTGGGGTTGCTGCGCCTCGCACCGATCGGCAAATGCCAGCAGATGGCGTTGGGCGCGGGCGCGACCCACGGCTTCCAATGCGTGCCAGACGGCAGCCACGACCTTGGCGACTGCTCGCCTTCGGCTCGCGCCAATGCGGACCGAAGCCTGTGCCGAGGGCGTGGGCGGCAGCAATGCGTGGGTGATGTTCATGCGAAATGTCCTTTCAGCGTCGGAACCAATGTAGGCCCTGATGTCCGTACATTAGGGTTAACCCGCATAATTCACCAATCAATCTTGTGAATTGCCGGTATCACGCCGGCGCATGCCGATGCCGCCCGCCCTGAACTTCCGCACGCTTGACCTGAACCTGTTGCGCGTCTTCGACGTCGTGATGTCGGAGCGGAACCTCACCCGCGCTGCCGAACGACTGTCGATCACCCAGCCCGCTGTCAGCAACGCGCTGAAGCGCTTGACGCTGTCTGTAGGTGAGGACTTGCTTACGCGCGCGCCGGCAGGCGTCAAGCCGACGCCGCGGGCTGAAGCGCTCTGGCCCGAAGTGCGGACCGCGCTCGGTCACCTTCGCGCAGCGTTGGCACCCGGCAAGTTCAACCCGCAGACCGATGCCACCAGCTTTCGCATCGCGATGGCCGACGCGACCGCCGCGCTGTTCATGCCGCCATTGGTGTCGCAGATCGAACACAGCCAGGCACTGACCAATCTGCGCGTTCTGCCGCTCGCCACCCGTGATCCCAGCGCATTGCTGGAGCGAGGCGACGCCGATCTGGCGATCGGCTACTTTCCCGAGACCGTGACAGCCTTGACCAGCCAGGGCAGCGACGCGGCGCTGCGCCATGCGCACCTGCACGACAGCGAATACGTCTGCGTGATGCGCGAGGGCCACCCGTTGGCGGAACGTGAACTGACGCTCGACGACTACTGCGCGGCGCACCATCTGCTCGTGAGCTTTTCCGGCCGGCCGCACGGGCTGGTCGATCAGGCGCTCGGCGCGCTCGGCCGCAAACGCCGCATCGTGCTGACGGTGAACCAGTACTTCACGGCAGGGCGTGTGGTCGCCCACAGCAACCTGCTGACGGTGCTTCCGGCCTACTTCGTCGCTGCCACCGGCTACTGTGAACAGGTCGTCACCCGCCCGCTGCCGTTCCAGCTCGCGGGCCTGAACGTCGCGATGCTGTGGCACCTGCGGCACGACCGCTCCAGCGCCCACCAGTGGCTGCGGGCGCGTCTGCTCGAGGCCGCAGCGGACCAGGGCAGTTGACGCGGCCCGCGACTTCTTGCATGCTCGGCAAAGTGGCCTAGGCCACTTTGGCTTTTTCAGCATGAAAGCGACGTGCCGATGAACTCCACCGCCGATCTCGACAACGCTGCCGACGCGGCCCTTCGCGGCGCCCGTTCGGCCCCGGGCCGCGTGGTGCGTGCGCCGCGCGGCAGCACCCTGCACTGCAAGTCATGGCTGACCGAAGCTGCGTTTCGCATGCTGCAGAACAACCTCGACCCCGAGGTCGCCGAGCGCCCTGAAGAACTGGTGGTCTACGGCGGAATCGGCCGCGCCGCGCGCGACTGGGCCTGCTTCGACAAGATCCTCGAATGCCTGCGCGACTTGAACGACGACGAGACGTTGCTGATCCAGTCGGGCAAGCCGGTCGGCGTGTTCAAGACGCATCCCGATGCGCCGCGCGTGCTGCTCGCCAACTCGAACCTGGTGCCCAAGTGGGCAACGTGGGAGCACTTCCACGAGCTCGACCGGCAAGGGCTGTTCATGTACGGCCAGATGACCGCGGGCTCGTGGATCTACATCGGCACGCAGGGCATCGTGCAAGGCACCTACGAGACCTTCGCCGAAGCCGGGCGCCAACACTATGGCGGCGACCTGTCGGGCCGCTGGATCCTCACTGCTGGCTTGGGCGGCATGGGCGGCGCGCAGCCGCTGGCGGCGACCTTCGCGGGGGCCGTGTCGCTGAACATCGAGTGCCAGCAGGCCAGCATCGACTTTCGCTTGCGCACCCGCTACCTCGACAAACAGGCGCGCGACCTCGATGACGCGCTCGCGCTGGTGCGCCATCACACCGCGAAGCGCGAGGCCGTATCGATCGGCTTGCTCGGCAACGCCGCCGAGCTGCTGCCCGTTCTGGCCGAGCGCGTAAAGTCGGGGCAAGCCGACGGCCTGAGGCCCGATCTGGTCACCGACCAGACCTCGGCCCACGACCTGATCAACGGCTACCTGCCGATCGGCTGGAGCGTCGAGCAGTGGCGCGCCGCGCAGAACGATTCGAACCAGCACGCGCGGCTCAAGCAGGCCGCGGCGCGCTCATGCGCCCTGCATGTGCAGGCGATGCTCGACTTTCACGCGATGGGCGTGCCCACCGTCGACTACGGCAACAACATCCGCCAGGTCGCGTTCGACGCGGGCGTCGCGAACGCGTTCGATTTCCCCGGCTTCGTGCCGGCGTACATCCGCCCGCTGTTCTGCGAAGGCAAGGGCCCGTTCCGCTGGGTCGCGCTGTCGGGCGACCCCGAAGACATCCGCAAGACCGACGCGAAGATCAAGGAGCTGTTCCCCGCGAACCGCCACGTGCATCGCTGGCTCGAGATGGCCGCCGAGCGCATCGCGTTCCAGGG
>JANMAW010000458.1:0-1577 GCA_031360005.1 Rhizobacter sp. | reverse complement strand
GAAATGCGGGCCTTCCTCGATTGGGTGAAGGCGTCGCCGCCACAAACCGGCGTGGACCGCGTGCGCGTGGCCGGAGAACCCGAGCGCGAGGCCAGGACGCAGCGTCTGGCCAAGGGCATTCAGGTTGACTCGACCACCTGGAATGAGTTGCTGGGCACCGCGGTCATGCTCGGCCGCGACCCGGCGGAGCTGAACCGCCTGGCAGGCGTCGTGGTGGGCTGATACGAGTCGGGGCTGACGTACCCGCTGGCTGTCGAACCGTCCAGCAACCGCTGGATGCAAGCCGCCGCGAGTCGATTCCGAAACCGGCGGCGCGCGGGCTCCAGCAGCGCAACTCAGGGGCCGGTGATCAGGTGCTTCATCCGGTTCAGGGCTTGCCGCGCCGTCAACGCGTAGCGCATGCCGGTGGCCTTTTCGCGCCGCTCCATCGCCAGCTTCAGCGCGCCGAGCTTGCCATGCTTTTCCGCCGAATAGCTGGTCGAGCATGCCTTGCCGTCGACACTCCACGATGCGACGAAGTAAAGGTATGGGTGATCCGAGTACAACTCGTAGCGCGGCCGGATCCCGATCAGCCCACTGGAGTTGTTGGACTGAGGGACGTTGCGCGCGCCGTGGCGGGCGGCAGTGGGCTCAGCGATCTTGAGCAGTTCGGCTTCGGCAGCGCGCGCCTGCGCCAACGCCTTTCGCGTGCCTCCATACTTGCGGACCGCGAAGAACTTGGTGAGCGCCGCGTGACGCGGACCGACTCTCACCTGATAGCCCTGGGTCGAGCCATGACTGATTTGCTGAATCGACATCGTTGACCTTTCGCGCCGATCGATAACTGTATATATTTACAGTATGCCGATCCAACAGCGCTTGCAAGAACAAAGCCCCGATGATCCTCCATCCGTGGCGCCATCGGCAGTGAAGGGTCGAGGCACGGTGTGGGCCATAGAACACCGGTTCACGCGCCAGTCGACCGAAAGTTATGACGACGGATGGGGCACTCTCGAGCAGAGGGCCACCGAAGAAAAGCTGCCGCCGGCGACGCAGATCATCGAAGAGCGCGTCAAGTCCATCCTGTCGAGCAACGACTCGCCCGACATCTCGTTCGACCTTTCGGTCAACCCTTATCGCGGTTGCGAGCACGGCTGCGTGTATTGCTTTGCGAGGCCGACGCACAGCTACCTCAACATGTCGCCGGGGCTCGACTTCGAGACACGCATCATCGCCAAGGTCAACGCCGCGCAGCGCCTGCGCGAGGCGTTCGCGAGCCGTGGCTACACGCCGCTGCTGCTGAACCTCGGCTCGGCAACCGACGCCTACCAGCCGGTCGAGCGCAAGCTCGGCATCACGCGTTCGGTGATCCAGGTGCTCGCCGACTGCTCGCACCCGTTCTCGCTGGTCAGCAAGTCGTCCGGCGTCGAGCGCGACCTGGACCTGATCGCGCCGATGGCGCAGCGCGGCCTCGCGGCGGTCTACATGTCGGTGACCTCGCTGGACCCGATGCTCTCGCGCATCCTCGAACCGCGCGCCGCGTCCCCGCAGCGTCGGTTGCGCACGATCGAGACCCTCGCCAAAGCGGGCGTGCCGGT
>JANMAW010000456.1:0-2943 GCA_031360005.1 Rhizobacter sp. | reverse complement strand
CGCCCTTGACGGCCAGCGCGGCGACCTGGTCGCGCAAGGTCTCGCGCACCTTGATCGCTTCCTGCTCGGCCTCGGCCTTCGCGGAGGCGATGATCTTGGCGCCTTCCTCGCTCGCGCGGCTCTTCGCATCCTCGATCATCGACTGCGCCAGGCGCTCGGCGTCGGCCAGGCGTTGGCTCGCGTCCTTGCGGGCCGACGACAACTGCTCTTCGACGCGCTTGTTGGCGTTGCTCAGCTCGGCCTTGGCACGGTCGGCGGCCGACAGGCCGTCGGCAATCTTCTTGGCACGCTCGTCGAGCGCCTTCACGACCGGTGGCCAGATGAACGACATCATGATCCACGCAAAGATGAAGAGCACGACCATCTGTGCGAACAGGGTTGCGTTGATGCTCACGGCAACGCCTTTCTATGCAGAAGGTTGATCGGCAGCGCGCTTACTTCAGCACGAACGGGTTCGCGAACGCGAACATCATCGCAATACCGACGCCGATCAGGAACGACGCGTCGATCAGGCCGGCGAGCAGGAACATCTTGGTCTGCAGCTCGTTCATCAGTTCGGGCTGGCGTGCCGCCGATTCGAGGTACTTGCTGCCCATGATGCCGATGCCGATGCAGGCGCCGATGGCACCCAGACCGATGATCAGGCCTGCGGCGAGGGCGACAAAACCGAGTACGTGTTCCATATTGACTCCAGTGGGTGAAAGTTGTGGTTGTGGAAAGGAAGGAATGAATCAGTGATGGTCGTGCGCCTGGCCGACATACACCAGCGTCAGCATCATGAAGATGAATGCCTGGAGCGGGACGATCAGCGCATGGAACAGGATCCAGCCGGTGCCGGCCGCGACGTGGCTCAGCCACAGCGCGACGCCGGTGACCGACCCGACACCGACCGCACCCATCAGCGCGATCAGCATGAACAGCAGCTCACCGGCGTACATGTTGCCGAACAACCGCATGCCGTGCGACACGGTCTTGGCGGTGAATTCGATGATCTGGAACGCGAAGTTGAACGGCCACAGCAGGAAGTGGTTGCCGAACGGCGCGGCGACCAGCTCGTGCAGCCAGCCGCCAAGGCCCTTGATCTTGATGTTGTAGTACAGGCAGATCAGCAGCACGCCGATCGACAGCCCGAGCGTCGTCGACAGATCGGCCGTCGGGACGACGCGCAGCACCGCATGGTGCTCGTCGTGGCCGGTGGCGCCGACGATCTTTTCCCAAATCAGCGGCAGCAGATCGACCGGCAGGAAGTCCATCGCATTCATCAGCAGGATCCAGATGAACACCGTCAGTGCGAGCGGGCCAACGAACTTGCGCGAGGTCGCGTTGTGGACGATCGACTTGGCCTGGTTGTCGACCATCTCGAGCAGAAACTCGACCGCGGCCTGCGCGCGTCCGGGCACGCCGGCCGTCACCTTGCTGGCGATGCGCCACAGCACGAACAGCCCGAGGGCGCCGGTCAGGATCGACCAGAACAGGCTGTCGATGTTGATCACCGAGAAATCGATGATCCCGGTCTGCTCGTGCGAGCGCAGGTGCGTCAGGTGGTGGCCGATGTATTCACCGGCGGTCGGTGCGTGCTCAGCGGCGTTAGCTTCGGCTGCCATGTCGAATCAGGCCCTCTGCGTAATTTCATTCGCGACCGGTCGGCGCTGCCAGAGCAGCGCCAGCCAGTTCATTTTTGCGCACACGATCATCGCCACCAGCAGTGCCGGCCAGCTCAATCCCTCGACCACCCTCGGCGCAGCCACCAGCATGGCAACCGCGACGCCGATCTTCACCATCTCCCAGAACATGAACCGGAACATCGCGACACCCGCGGCACCCGAAACGTGACTGAGGTCCCGCGTCATCCCGCGCGCCAGCAAGGCGCCCGGAACGACGACAGCCGCCGCACCATACAGCGCCGACCAGACTGCCCCGCCGCTCTGCGTGATGGCCCAGACCGCGGCACAGCACACCAACCCCGCCACGGCTTGCGCGGCGACGACCCGCCATGGCGACAACGGCGGATTCTTGCTCCTCCAGGCCTCGGCTTGTTGTTTGGACCACGGCTTGAAGACATCCGGCTCCACTCCATCTTCGCGGCTCACACCAGGCCTGAGCGGTGCGCCGCCATCGGCGATCAATTCAGTCATGGTGCGGCAGCGGGCAGTGGCAGCAAAGCGTCGGAATTGTACGGGGAAAGCCGCGACCTCCAGACACCCCGATGTCGCGTGCCGGTCGCGCGCAACGGTCGACGCGTCGCGCTGATCGAGCGCGAGCCGAAGCCCCGACCATTGGGGCGCCACTGCGGGCATCCCCGTACGGGGGTTCAAGCTACGAAGTTCACCGGCAAGCCGGGCACATCGACGTCGAGCGCGAGCACACAGCCGGCGTAAGGCTCATCGATCAGTTCAGCCGCCGGCCGCCTCTCGCGCGAACTCGTGATGTAGAGCGTCTTCAAGTCGTGGCCGCCGAAGCACGGCATCGTCGGGCAGCGCACCGGCAACGCGACCTCGCGGATGACCTCGCCTTCCGGTGAAAGCCGCAGCAGGCGCTGGCCCTCGAACATCGCGGCCCAGTAGCATCCCTCGGCGTCCATCGCCGCGCCGTCGGGCCGACCGCCGTAGGTGGACAGCGCCTGGCCCGGCTGCCTGGGGGGGAAGCTCGCGAACACTCGTTGCCGGCCGAGTGCGCCGCCGGCCGGATCGAAGTCGGCCGCGTAGATCGTGTGCGCCTTGGTGTCGCTCCAGTGCATCGTGCGGCCGTCGGGGCTCCAGGCCAGTCCGTTCAGCACCGTGATGCCGTCGAGCCTGCGCACCAGCACGCCGCGCGCGAAGCAGTGCAGCGACGCGAGTGCCGGTTCGCGCGGCTCGTAGATCGTGCCGACCCAGAAGCGCCCCTGCGGGTCGCACTTGCCGTCGTTGAAGCGCTCGATCAACGGGTCGTACGGCGGCTCGGCGA
>JANMAW010000443.1:0-2069 GCA_031360005.1 Rhizobacter sp. | reverse complement strand
TGCCGCTATGTGATCGCCGGTCATTCGGAGCGCCGCGCGTATCACGCCGAGAGCGACCAGGCGGTGGCCGACAAGGCGAAGGCGGCGCTGGCGCATCGCATCACGCCGATCGTTTGCGTCGGTGAAACGCTCGCGGACCGCGAGGCCGGGCACACCGGCGAAGTCGTCAAACGGCAGCTCTCCGCGGTGATCCACACGCTCGGCCATTGCATCTCGCAGATCGTCGTGGCCTACGAGCCGGTCTGGGCCATCGGGACCGGCAAGACCGCCACGCCCGAGCAGGCGCAGGCGGTGCACTCGCTGCTGCGCGCACAGCTCATGGCCGCGACTGCGCATGCGGGCGAGATGAGGATTCTTTACGGCGGCAGCGTCAACGCCGCCAACGCCTCGACCCTGTTCGCACAGCCCGACATCGACGGCGGGCTGATCGGTGGGGCCTCATTGAAGGCGGCGGATTTTGCCGCCATCTGTCGCGCAGCAGGTTGATGTTTCAACCCCGCGCGCGACGTTCGACATTTTCGGAGCTGGAAGAATGAACCTGTTGTGGAACCTGGTGGTGGCTTTGCAGATCATGACGGCGCTGGTGATGATCGGTCTGGTGCTGATCCAGCACGGCAAGGGCGCCGACATGGGTGCGTCGTTCGGGAGCGGTGCTTCGGGCAGCCTGTTCGGCGCGACCGGCAGCGCGAATTTCATGTCGCGATCGACGGCAGTGTGTGCAGCGATCTTCTTTGCCTGCACACTCGCGCTGGCGTACTTCTCGAACGATCGATCGCGGCCCTCGACCGGCAGCGTTCTCGACCAGCCCAGCGTGAGTGCGCCGGCCGCCAGCGCGCCGCTCACCGGTGCCGCGCAAGTGCCAGGTGCGGCGAGCGCGGGTGCCACGGCGATGCCGATCGCGGCGCCCGCGCCGGTCGGCGCAGCATCGGGTGCGGGCGCTGTTCCGACCAAGTGATGCAAGGGCCCGCAGGGCGTCGGCGCCGGGCTCGACCGGCCTGTTGCACTGCAGTGCCCGCCCAGGGCGCGCATGCCTTGAGGTTAGAATGCACTGCTGTCCGGGACGCATTTCCGATGCGATCCGAACCTGAGTTTTGAGTCGTTTTGTGCCCGGCCGACGTGGTGAAATTGGTAGACACGCTATCTTGAGGGGGTAGTGGCGAAAGCTGTGCGAGTTCGAGTCTCGCCGTCGGCACCAAAAAAGTTTTCGGCCCCGTAGCTTCGCGCGATGAGGTCGATTCGTTTCAGCCAGATCAGCCTCCCGCGCCCGTGCAGCCACCATGAATCTGGAACCCTACCTGCCCGTCATCCTGTTCATCCTGATCGGTGCAGCAGTCGGCGTGGTGCCCCAGGTGCTCGGGTTCCTGCTCGGCCCGAACCGGCCCGACAAGGCGAAGAACTCACCCTATGAATGCGGCTTCGAGGCGTTCGAAGACGCGCGCATGAAGTTCGATGTGCGCTACTACCTTGTAGCCATCCTGTTCATCCTGTTCGACCTCGAGATCGCGTTCCTGTTTCCATGGGCGGTGTCGCTCAAAGAGATCGGCGTCGCGGGCTTCTGGGCGATGATGATGTTCCTCGCCATCCTCGTCGTCGGCTTTGCCTACGAATGGAAAAAGGGCGCCCTCGACTGGGAGTGAGGAATGAAGAATCGTGCGACGACAGCGCGCAACACCGGGCAGCATCATGGGCATTGAAGGCGTACTCAAGGAAGGTTTCGTCACCACCAGCGTCGACACCTTGCTCAACTGGTCGAAGACCGGCTCGCTGTGGCCGATGACCTTCGGGCTGGCCTGCTGCGCGATCGAGATGATGCACGCGGGTGCTGCGCGCTACGACATCGACCGCTTCGGCATGCTGTTTCGCCCGAGCCCGCGGCAGAGCGACCTGATGATCGTGGCCGGCACGCTGTGCAACAAGATGGCGCCCGCGCTGCGCAAGGTCTACGACCAGATGGCCGAGCCGCGCTGGGTGTTGAGCATGGGCTCGTGTGCCAATGGGGGCGGCTATTACCACTACAGCTATTCGGTGGTGCGCGGATGCGATCGCATCGTGCCGGTCGACGTGTACGT
>JANMAW010000442.1:0-16891 GCA_031360005.1 Rhizobacter sp. | reverse complement strand
CGGCAGCTCGGTGCCGATCGCATCAACCTCGTCGGCGTGTCGTACGGCACGCGCGCCGCGCTCGAGTACATGCGGCAGTTCCCGACCGCGGTGCGGCGCAGCGTGCTCGATGCGGTCGCCCCGCCCGACATGGTGCTGCCGGCGAGCTTCTCGACCGACAGCCAGGCTGCGCTCGATGCGATGTTCGCGGCCTGCGACGGCGAAGCCGCGTGCGCCACGGCGTACCCCCGGTTGCGGGCCGACTGGGGCGCGCTGCTGCGCAGCCTGCCGAGGCCGGTGATCGCCGCGCACCCGCTCGGCGGCGCCCCCGAGCAGTTCACGCTGACCCGCGACGTGGTGCTCGGCGCGGTGCGCGGCGCGCTCTACACGCCGGCGGTCGCCGCCGCGCTGCCCGCCGCGATCACGGCCGCCGCAAGCGGCCGGTTCGAGCCACTTGTCGGCGTGGGCTCGCTGCTCAACTCGCGCCGCGGCATCCGGCTTGCCCTTGGCATGCACTTCTCGGTGGTCTGCGCCGAAGACGCGCCGCGGCTCGCCCAGGCCACCGACGCGCCCGGCGCTGACTTTGGCACCGCGTTCGCGACGCTGTACCGGCGCGCCTGCGCCGACTGGCCGCGCGGCGCGGTGCCGGCGGCGTTCTACCAAGTGCCGCCGACCCGCACGCCGACGCTGCTGTTCAGCGGCGGCCTCGACCCCGCCGCACCAACCCGCCACGGCGAACGCATCGCCCGGGCGCTCGGGCCGGCGGCGCAGCACGTCGTCGTGCCGAATGCCGGCCACGGCGCGCTCGCGATCGGCTGCACGCGCGATCTGGTCTATCGCTTCATCGACGCAGCCGACGACCACGACGCCAGCACGATCGACGCGAAGTGCGTGAAGGGAATTCCGCGCCCCGGGGCGTTCATGCCGATCGACATCGCGACCGAAGGCCCTAAGTGATCCACATCGAAAACCTCGCGAAGCGGTTCATCGCAGTGGCCGGCGGCAAGTCATCCGTCGCGGCCCTGTCGTTCGGGCGCACCGCCCCGCACGTCGTGCAGGCCGTGAAGGACGTCAACCTGCATGCGCCCGACGGTCACATCACCGGTTTGCTCGGCCCGAACGGCGCCGGCAAGACGACGACGCTGCGCATGCTCGGCGGGCTGATCACGCCCGACGCGGGCCGCATGAGCGTCGACGGCATCGACGTCACGATCCGCCCGCGCGACGCGCTCGCGCGCATGGGCGTGCTGTCGGATGCGCGCGGACTGTACCCGCGACTGAGTGCGCGCGAGAACATCGTCTATTACGGGTGCCTGCAGGGCATGGAGCACGACGCGGCGGATGCGCGTGCCGAAACGCTCGCCCGGATGTTCGACATGCGCGCTTTGCTCGACCGCCGCACCGACGGCTTCAGCCAGGGCGAGCGCATGAAGACGGCACTCGCCCGCGCGCTGGTGCACGACCCGGCGAACATCATCCTCGACGAGCCGACCAACGGCCTGGACGTGCTCGCCACCCGGGCACTGCGCGACAGCCTGCGTTGGCTGCGCACGCCCGAAGGCGGCGCGAAGTGCATCGTGTTCTCGACCCACATCATGCAGGAGGTCGAGCGCCTCTGCGACAGCGTCGTCGTCGTCGCGCACGGCCGCACCGTGGCCATGGGCACCGTGTCCGAGCTGCTGGCGCAGACGCGCGAACAGGATTTCGAAGAGGCCTTCGTCAGACTCGCGTTCGCCGAAGAAGGCGCGTCGGCATGAACAGCATGCAGACCGTACTGACGATCTTTCGCAAGGAAATCATCGATGCGCTGCGCGACCGCCGCACGCTGCTCACCGTGCTGATTTCGTCGGTGCTGATGGGGCCGCTGGTGCTGCTCGCGATCTCCGGGCTGGTGGCTTCGCTCGAATCGAGCGCCGAGCAGCGCGAGGTCGTGGTCGCGGGCATCGATCACGCGCCCAGCCTGAAGAACTTCCTCGAACGCCAGACCTACACCGTCAAGACGGCCCCGGCCGACTACGAAGCGCAGTTACGCGCAGCGACGCTGACCGACGCGGTGGTGGTCGCTCCCGACGACTTCGAGGCCGCGCTGCGGCGCGGTGATGCGCCGGTCGTCGAGATCGTCTCGGACAGCGCGAACCAGCGCTCGCAGGCCAGCGCCGGGCGCGTCGCGCGGCTGCTCGGCGGCTATGTCCGCGAACGCGCGACGCTGAGCCTGGCGCTGCGCGGCGTGTCACCGGATCTGCTCGAACCGGTGCAGGTCGAGGAGCGCGATCTCGCCAGCACCCAGACCCGCGCGACGCAGATCACCGGCATGCTGCCGTTCTTCGTGCTGATGGCGGTGCTGACCGGCGCGCTCAACGCTGCGCTCGACACGACTGCCGGCGAACGCGAGCGTGGCTCGCTGGAGCCGCTGCTGATGAACCCCGCCGAACGCTGGGCGCTGGTGCTCGGCAAGTGGGGCGCGGTCGCCAGCGTCGGCATGCTGATCGCGGTGCTGAGCTGCCTCAGTTTCCTGCCGGGGCAGTGGCTGCTGCGCAGCGACAGGCTCGCGGCGATGTTCCAGTACGGCGGGCGCGAAGTGCTGCTGTTTCTGGTCGTGCTGCTGCCGTTCGCGGCGGCGGCGGCGGCGCTGCTGATGGCCGTGGCGATCCGTTGCCGGACCTTCAAGGAGGCGCAGGCCAGCACGACCGTCGTGATGCTCGCCGCCTCGCTGCTGCCGCTGATCAACGTGTTCAGCCTCGGCGGCGAATCAGCGTGGTACCTGTGGGTACCGGCACTCGCGCAGAACGTGATGATGACGCACGTGCTGCGGGGTGAGAACCTCGACCCGGCGCAACTCGCGCTGCCGACGCTCGTGTGCGTTGTCGTCACGGCGGCGGGTGTGTGGTTCGTCGCGCGCACGCTGCGCAGCGCAGCCGTGCGTTGAGCCGGCGTGGTGCGCTGAGGGCTCGGCGTTGCGTCGCTGGCGCGCGAATCCGCGATGATGGCGAGATGATGCCGTTGCAACGCTTCGACCCTTCGATGCTCAGCTGGCGCTGGTGCGGTTTCGAGGACCTGAGCGTTTTCGAGCTGGAGGCCATCTACATGGCGCGCCAACAGGTGTTTGCGATCGAGCAGCAATGCATTTACCAGGACGCCGACGGCTACGACGCAAAGTCGTTCCATCTCGCCGCCTGGTCGGGCACGCACCAGATGCCGATGGCCTATGCGCGGGTCGTCCCACCGGGTGTGAAATACGCCGAGGCATCGATCGGCCGGGTCATCACCACGCCCGCAGCGCGTGGCACCGGCCTGGGACGCGAACTGGTCCGGCGCGCGATCGCGCAGTGCCTGCAGGCCTTTCCTGCGCAACGCATCCGCATTTCGGCGCAGACGCGGCTTGAGCGTTTCTATGCAGAAGCGGGCTTCGTCGCGGTCGGTGCGCCGTACATCGAGGACGGCATCGCGCACACGAAGATGTTCCTGCAGGGCTAGAGTCGCCGCGGCCGGCGGTGCTCTGCAGCGCCGGCAGCCCTTCGAATGACTTCCGGGAGCCCGCTGCCTACAATCCTGGCTTGCTCAAAAAACAGGCAGCGCCATGTTGTTCCCGAAGGAATTCGATGTGATCGTGGTCGGCGGTGGTCACGCCGGCACCGAAGCGGCGCTGGCCGCTGCCCGCATGGGCGCAGCGACACTGCTGCTCACGCACAACATCGAGACCCTCGGGCAGATGAGTTGCAACCCGTCGATCGGCGGAATCGGCAAGGGCCACCTGGTGAAGGAGATCGACGCGCTGGGTGGCGCGATGGCCGCAGCCACCGATGAGGCGGGCATCCAGTTCCGCATCCTGAATGGCTCGAAAGGGCCCGCAGTCCGTGCCACGCGCGCCCAGGCCGATCGGATCCTGTACAAGGCGGCGATCCGAAAGCGGCTGGAGAACCAGCCGAACTTGTGGCTGTTCCAGGGCGCATGCGACGACCTGATGATTGAAGGGGACCGAGTCGCGGGCGCCATTACACAAGTGGGTGTTCGCTTCCACGCGCGGGCCGTGGTGCTGACCGCCGGCACATTTTTGGATGGCAAGATCCACGTCGGCCTGCAAAGCCACGCCGCCGGTCGCGCGGGCGACCCGCCGGCGGTGGCGCTGTCGGCGCGGCTGAAAGAATTGAAGCTGCCGCAAGGCCGGCTCAAGACCGGCACGCCGCCGCGCCTCGACGGCCGCTCGATCGATTTCACCGTGCTGAACGCGCAACCCGGCGACGGCGTTCCGGGGTCCGACGGCAGTCCCGCGCTCGAACCGATGCCAGTCTTCAGCTTCATCGGTAACGCGTCCCAACACCCGCGGCAGGTGCCTTGCTGGATCACGCACACGAACCAGCGGACGCACGCGATCATCCGTGCCGGATTCGACCGCAGCCCGATGTTCACCGGGTTGATCGACGGCGTCGGGCCGCGCTACTGCCCGAGCATCGAAGACAAGGTCAACCGGTTCGCCGACAAGGACTCGCACCAGATCTTCCTCGAGCCCGAAGGTCTCACGACGCACGAGTTCTACCCGAATGGCATCTCGACGTCGTTGCCGTTCGACGTGCAGCTCGACGCGGTGCACAGCATGGTCGGGTTGGAGAATGCCCACATCCTGCGGCCCGGCTATGCGATCGAGTACGACTATTTCGACCCGCGCGAGCTGAAGACCAACTTCGAGACCCGCTCGATCGGCGGCCTGTTCTTCGCCGGGCAGATCAACGGCACGACCGGCTACGAGGAAGCTGCCGCCCAAGGCCTGTTCGCCGGCGTCAATGCAGCACTCCAGGTTCGGGATCGCGGGCCTTGGCTGCCGCGCCGTGACCAGGCCTACATCGGCGTGCTGGTCGACGACCTCGTCACCAAGGGTGTCACCGAGCCGTACCGAATGTTCACGAGCCGAGCCGAATTCCGGCTGCAGTTGCGAGAGGACAATGCCGATCTGCGACTGACCGAAATGGGCCGCGCGCTGGGTCTCATTGACGACTTCCGATGGTCGGCGTTCGGTCGCAAACGCGACGCGGTGGCGCGTGAAATCGATCGCATGAAATCGACGTGGGTCCAAGCGGCGGCCCTGCCCGTCGCGGACGCTCATCGGTTGCTCGGCGCCGCGGTCGATCACGAATACAGCTTGGCCGAATTGCTGACGAGGCCCGAGGTCGATTTCGACGACGTCGCCGAAGTTGCCCATATTGCCTGCCCGGACGACGTAACTGTTTCACGTGAAACACTGCGCGCCGAATTGGGAACCGCACTTGCCGACGCGGTCATCGAGCAAGCGCAGATCAGCGTCAAGTACGCCGGCTACATCGACAAGCAGAATCGGGACGTCGACCGGGCGACCCGATACGAGGACACGCGCCTGCCGGAAGACCTTGACTACGCAAAGGTGCGGGCGTTGTCGTTCGAAGCACGGCAGACGCTGATCAAGCATCGGCCGCAGACCCTGGGGCAGGCCTCGCGCCTGTCGGGCATGACACCGGCCGCCATCTCGCTGTTGCTGGTGTACCTGAAGAAGGGCAGGATCAACAGCTTCGCGGCCTCGTCCGGCCCGACAGTCGAGCCCGCCGCGCATTGAGCATGGAGTTTGCGATCGATGCGCTGCGTCCAGCGCTGCGAGCCGTTGCCTTGCAATTGGGGCTCGACGTTGCGGACTCTCACTCCGAGGCGCTCCTTGGCTATCTGGCATTGCTGCAGCGCTGGAACGCCACCTACAACCTCACCTCGATTCGTGAGCCGGGGCAGATGCTGACGCACCATCTGGCCGATTGCCTGGCTGTCATCGGGCCGCTGCGCCGGCAGATCGGGACGCCAGCGTCGCGCTTGCTCGACGTCGGGAGCGGCGGAGGCCTGCCGGGCGTAGTCATCGCGATCCTGAACCCGCACATCGACGTGACCTGCATTGACGCGGTTGGAAAGAAGGCAGCATTCGTGCAGCAAGTGGCCGGTGAACTTCGGTTGCACAACCTCCATTCGCAGCACGCCCGGGTGGAACAAATGAAAGCCGACCCATTCCACGTGGTTGCATCGCGCGCCTTTGCCTCGCTCGCAGACTTCACCCATATCACCCGCCAGCATCTTGGCCCAAACGGTGTCTGGATGGCGATGAAGGGAAAACAGCCGTCCGACGAACTGGCGCAATTGCCCGCGGAAGTGAGGGTGTTTCACGTGGAACAACTTTTGGTTCCCGGTCTGGATGCCGAGCGTTGCGTCGTCTGGATGCGCCACAGAGATGGGGGTCAGGAACCCGATCGAAGCCCTCCTTATAATCTGAAGGGGTGAGCGCATTACTGCCCTGCGAGCGTCGCAGCAAAACTCTGTCTGCGCCTGAACTACACACCCGATCCGCCCTACGCCCATGGCCAGAATCTTCTGCATTGCCAATCAAAAGGGCGGCGTCGGCAAGACCACCACCACGATCAATCTGGCAGCCGGCTTGAGCCAGATCGGCGAGCGGGTCTTGGTCGTCGACCTCGACCCTCAGGGCAACGCGACAATGGGCTCAGGTGTCGACAAACGCGCCCTCGAACTGACCGTGTACGACGTTCTGCTGGGAAACGCTTCAATTGTTGAGGCGCGCCAGCGCAGCGCCAAGGCCGGCTACGACGTGCTCGGCGCCAACCGCGAACTCGCCGGCGCCGAAGTCGAGCTGGTCCATCTCGAACGTCGCGACAAGCGGCTGAAGGGCGCGTTGGTGGCAGTCCAGGCCGACTACGACTTCGTGCTGATCGATTGCCCGCCCTCGCTCAGCCTGCTGACCCTCAACGGGCTGTGCAGCGCCCACGGCGTTATCGTGCCGATGCAATGCGAGTACTTCGCCCTCGAGGGTTTGAGCGATCTGGTCAACACGATCAAGCAGGTCCACGCCAACCTGAACCCCGACCTGGAAATCATCGGGCTGCTGCGGGTGATGTTCGACCCGCGCATCACCTTGCAGCTGCAGGTCAGCGAGCAGCTCAAGGCACACTTCGGCGACAAGGTATTCGACACCGTGATCCCTCGCAACGTGCGGCTCGCCGAGGCGCCGAGCTACGGGCTGCCCGGTGTCGTCTTCGACCCGGCATCGAAGGGTGCGCAGGCCTTCGTCGAGTTCGCGAAAGAGATGTCGCGGCGGCTCGGCGCGGCCCCGGTGATCGCCTGAGGCGATGACAACCGGCCTGAACCCGGCATTCGACGCGACGCTGCTGTCGCGCATCGAAGACGCCGGCCTGAACGCCAGTGCGCCGCCCGAACAGCGCTGGATAGATGGATGGATGGTCCGCTTTTCGCCGGGCAAGGCCCAACGGGCACGTTGCGTCAACGCGGTCGCAGCCGGGCGAATGCCGTTGGCCGAACGCCTCGCCGCCTGCGAGCAGGTGTTTGCGGAGGCAAAACTCCCGATGATCGTGCGGATCACGCCCTTCACTCAGCCAACCGACCTCGACTCGTTGCTGGCGCAACGAGGCCTGCGGCGCTTCGACGACACGCGCGTGATGGTGCTGTCCGACATGCCGGAGAACGCGGCGCAGGTATTGCCCGGCATCACGATTCGCGCCCTGGGGCTCGAGGCCTTTGCCCAGCGCGTTGGCGCGTTCCGAGGTTCGCCGCTCGCGCAGCGCCAGGCGCATGCGGAGCGACTGCTGAATTCCCCGGTGCCGTTCTATGCCTTCGAGCTTCGCGCCGACGGCGAGGCCGTGACCTGCGGCCAGTTCGCCGTCGAAGGAGCCATGGTGGGCCTGTACGACGTGTTCACCGCGGAGTCAGCTCGAGGCCGCGGATTTGCGGCGATCCTGTGTCGCCATCTTCTCGATCAGGCACGCCTGCATGGCGCGCGGCACGCCTACCTGCAAGTCGAAGGAGACAACCACGCGGCCCGTTCGGTCTACCACCGGCTCGGCTTCGCCGACGGTTACGCGTACCACTACCGCACCCCGAAGCCGCCAGTGGCGTGACGTCGCCCAGATGGCGCCTATTCCTCCAGACCGAGCCCTTCGTCCAGTCCGAGATGCACGTTCATCGCTTGCACTGCCGCCCCGCTGGCCCCCTTGCCAAGGTTGTCGAGCCGCGCCATCAGAATCGCCTGGGTCTCGCTGGCGAAGATAACGATGTCGACTCGATTCGTGTCGTTGCAGGCCATGACGTCGAAAAAGCCTTCCTCGAGCGTGAACGGGTCGCGCAGCGGCAGCACGCGGATGAAGCGTTCGCCGGCATAGCGCCGTTCAAACGCCGCGTGTAGTTGTTCCGGCGTCGCTCCGGCCTTCAGTTGCGACAGATGTAAGGGCACGCTTACCGACAGCCCCTTGTAGAATCTACCCACCACCGGCATGAATATTGGGTTGGCCGTCAAACCGGTGTGCGTCATCATTTCCGGCACGTGCTTGTGGGACAGCGTCAGTGCATAGGGTCGCGGAGCTTCGAGCCGTGCGTCGCCCCCCGCTTCGTACTGCTCGATCATCTTCTTGCCGCCGCCCGAATAGCCGGTAATCGAACTGGCCGAAACCGGCAGTGCAGCCGGCACAAGCCCGGCATCGACGAGCGGGCGCATCAACAGGATGAATGCCGATGCATGACAGCCCGGGTTGGAAATGCGCTTCGAGCCTCGAATCACCTCTCGCTGTCCCGGCGCCAGTTCAGGCAGGCCGAAGGCCCAGCCCGCGGCGGTGCGGTGAGCCGTGCTCGCGTCGATCAGGCAGGTGTTCGGGTTGGTGACGAGCGCGGCCGCTTCCTTGGCCGCGGCATCGGGCAGGCACAGGAACGCCACGTCCGCGGCGTTCAGAAGGCGGGCACGTTCGGCGCCGTCCTTGCGCTTGACGGCATCGATGCGCAGCACCTCGATGTCGTCGCGCTGCGCGAGATACTCGTGGATCCTCAGGCCGGTCGTGCCCTCCTGGCCATCAACAAACGCACGGTAGGACATCG
This sequence comes from Rhizobacter sp., assembly GCA_031360005.1. Taxonomy (GTDB): domain Bacteria; phylum Pseudomonadota; class Gammaproteobacteria; order Burkholderiales; family Burkholderiaceae_C; genus LMDS01. The sequence continues at coordinate 8,011 of JANMAW010000442.1, read as the reverse complement.
ACATCAGCTCCCCGACAAGCCAATAGGATAAACCAGCCGCGCGTCGTCCACCGGTGTCTGTGCGCCCGACCGGACCCGCGTGCGCCGCCTGCTGCTCCCGACTGGCTCGACTCCGATCCGGCGCATTGGCAAAGTCGATGGGAAACCTCGTACTGCTGCGAGCGAGTGCAGCAGTACGACTGGCGCTGGCCGCGGGGCGACTGGCGGGCCCGGCTCGGTGACGCAACGGTCGACAGCGCCGGACCGGCGGTGTTGCTCGCGCACAGCGTGGGTGCCTGCGCGTGGCCGCACGGGCCGCGCACTCGCGCCACACCGCTCGCGTGCGCGCGGCGCCAACTGGTCATCCGCCGACGCCGAGCGCGAAGACATGCCGCCAAATCTGTTCGGCTGGCCCCCGATCGTGCGCGCGACTGGCTTCGCGAGTCTCGCAGTGACGAGCAGCGACGACGCGTACTTCACCCAAGCTCGTTCGGCGCAGATGGCGCGCGACCGGGGCAACGATTGTGTCAGCATCGGCGCGCGTGGCCGCATCAAAGCAGCGTCGAGATTAGGCGATTGGCCCGAAGGGCGGGCCCGGCTGCGGGCCCTGATCGCTGATCGCCGACAATTGCCGCCATGGTCACCAAGAAACCCAACGGCCTCGGCCTCGGCCTCGAAGCACTGCTCGGCCCGCGCGTCAGAGAAGCCGGCGCTGCGGCGAACGACAGCGTGCCGCACACGCTCAGGCTCGATCAGCTCCAGCCCGGCAGATACCAGCCGCGCACACGCATGGACGAAGGCTCGCTTTATGAGCTGGCCGAAAGCATCAGGGCGCAGGGCGTGATGCAGCCCGTGCTGGTGCGGCCGCTCGGAGCGCATCGCTTCGAGATCATCGCCGGCGAACGGCGCGTGCGCGCCGCCAGACTCGCCGGGCTCGACGAAGTGCCGGTGCTCGTGAAAGATGTGCCCGACGAGTCGGCTGCCGCGATGGCGTTGATCGAGAACATCCAGCGCGAAGACCTCAACCCGCTCGAGGAAGCGCAAGGCCTGAAGCGACTGACCGACGAATTCGGCCTGACGCACGAGACGGCGGCGAAGGCGGTTGGCCGCTCACGCAGTGCGGCGAGCAACCTGCTGCGGCTGCTCAACCTCACCGCGCCGGTGCAACAGATGCTGATGGCCGGCGACATCGACATGGGCCACGCGCGCGCGTTGCTGCCGCTCGAGGGTGCGCAGCAAATCCTGAATGCGACCGAAATTGTCGCGAGAAAGCTATCGGTGCGCGAGGCCGAGAAACTCGTCGCGCGCGCCAGCACGAGCTCGGGCCGCCAGGCACCCCTGTTGCGTGCCAAAAACGAGAAGCCACGCGACCTTCAGCGCATCGAGCAGGAGTTGTCCGATGCGCTTACCGCTTCGGTCGAGATCCGCGTGAAGAAACGCACAAAGCGCGGCGAACAGGGCGAGGTCGCGATCGGTTTCGGCTCACTCGACGAACTGAACGGCCTGTTGCAAAGGCTGGGCCTCGCGCCGCGCTGAGACGGTGTCGCGGGCCGCGCCCTGCAAGCGCAAGATGAGCTCGATTCGGCTGCGCCGCAATGCGGCCGGTTGATCACGCTGGCGCTGTTGCATGCTGCTTGGTGGTGTCGATGCCTCTTGTGTGAGGGTGGTGCGATCGCCTTGCAGCCATGCGCACGCCGGTGTTCGGCTCGGCGCCGCAGTGGCCGCCAATGCATCTGTGAGTGTCGGTGGACGGGCACATTTCATTGCCATCGATCCCACGTGCCTGCTGGAGGGGCGATCGCGATCGCGCGTCGCGCGGCACAGGTCACGCCACTACGGACGTGGCGGGTGTCTCGCCGCGCTGCACTCGCGGCTCGACCAACGCGGCGCGACGTGACGTTTGGGTTCGCAGCGCAGTGCACAGCGGCGACGGAACTTCATGCAGACGCCCACGATCTTCAATATATTCGGAGTCAACGCGCGAGACTTCGGCACGTTATGTGCTAACCAGACGACACTTCAAACCGCCCGCCGAATTGGAGGGTCATGAACCGTGTACTCGAACGACCGGCTGGCGCAGAATGAACGAAGCTTGACTCACGAAATCCGCTGATGAACGGAAAGCTCTGATGGCGCCCACCGGGTGTCATCAGAACTTCCCAGACGTTGAATGGAGGGCGAACGACTCTTCAACGTCTCCTTGTCCCGCACAGGAGATCAGCATGGATGTGATCAGAAACTTTGCCGCTCGCTTCGAGCGCAGCCGCGAAGAAGAGCTCTCGATCGAGGAATACCTTGCAGAGTGCAAGCGCAATCCGATCGCTTACGCGACGGCTGCCGAGCGGATGCTGCGCGCCATCGGCGAGCCGAAGATGGTCGACACGCGCAACGACCCGCGCATGTCGCGCCTGTTCGCGAACAAGCTCATCAAGATCTATCCAGCGTTCGCCGAGTTCTACGGGATGGAAGACGCGATCGAACAGGTGGTGTCGTACTTCCGTCACGCGGCGCAAGGGCTCGAGGAAAAGAAACAGATCCTGTATTTGCTCGGTCCGGTGGGCGGCGGCAAGAGCTCGATCGCCGAGCGGCTCAAGCAGCTGATGGAGCACGTACCCTTCTACGCCATCAAGGGCTCGCCGGTCAACGAATCGCCGCTGGGGCTGTTCGACTCCACCGAAGACGGCCCGCTGCTCGAGAAGGAATACGGCATCCCGCCGCGCTATCTGCAGCGCATCCTCAGTCCTTGGGCGGTGAAGCGGCTCGAAGAATACGGCGGCGACATCCGCAAGTTCAAGGTCGTCAAGCGCCACCCGAGCGTGCTCAAGCAGGTCGGCGTGTCCAAGACCGAACCGGGTGACGAAAACAATCAGGACATCTCGGCGCTGGTCGGAAAGGTCGACATCCGCAAGCTCGAGACCTTTGCGCAGGACGATCCCGACGCCTACAGCTTCTCCGGCGGCCTGTGCCTGGCCAACCAGGGCCTGCTCGAATTCGTCGAAATGTTCAAGGCCCCGATCAAGGTGCTGCACCCCCTGCTGACCGCCACGCAGGAAGGCAACTTCAAGGGCACCGAAGGCTTTGGTGCGATCCCGTTCGACGGCATCGTGCTTGCCCACAGCAACGAAAGCGAGTGGAAGACCTTTCGCAACAACAAGAACAACGAGGCGTTTCTCGACCGCATCTACATCGTCAAGGTGCCGTACTGCCTGCGTGTGAGTGAAGAGGTGAAAATCTACGAGAAGCTGCTGCGCAACTCGTCGCTCGCTGCGGCGAAGTGCGCCCCCGGGACGCTGAAGATGATGAGCCAGTTCGCGATGCTGACGCGCCTGAAGGAACCGGAGAACTCGTCGCTGTACTCGAAGATGCAGATCTACGATGGCGACAACCTGAAAGACAGTGACCCGCGCGCAAAGAGCTACCAGGAATACCGCGACTACGCTGGCGTCGACGAGGGCATGAGCGGCATCTCGACGCGCTTCGCCTTCAAGATCCTGTCGAAGGTGTTCAACTTCGACCCGGCCGAGATCGCGGCGAACCCGGTCCACCTGATGTATGTGCTCGAGCAGCAGATCGAGCGCGAGCAGTTCCCGGCCGAACTCGAGCAGAAGTACCTCGGCTTCATCAAGGAGCACCTGTCGGCGCGCTATGCCGAATTCATCGGCAAGGAAATCCAGACCGCGTACCTCGAGAGCTACAGCGAGTACGGCCAGAACATCTTCGACCGCTATGTGACCTACGCCGACTACTGGATCCAGGACCAGGAGTACCGCGACACCGACACCGGCGAGGTGTTCGACCGCGCCTCACTGAACGGCGAACTCGAGAAGATCGAAAAACCCGCCGGCATCAGCAACCCGAAGGACTTTCGCAACGAGATCGTCAACTTCGTGCTGCGCGCGCGCGCCAACAACGCCGGCCACAACCCGGTGTGGTCGAGCTACGAGAAGCTGCGCACGGTGATCGAGAAGAAGATGTTCTCGAACACCGAAGAGCTGTTGCCGGTCATCAGCTTCAATGCAAAGGCGAGCGCCGACGAAGCGAAGAAGCACGAGAACTTCGTCAATCGCATGGTCGACAAAGGCTATACCGCGAAGCAGGTTCGCTTGTTGTGCGAGTGGTATCTGCGTGTGCGCAAGAGCAGCTGACGACTGACACGCCACGAACGGAGAACACATGCTCCAGCAGATCATCGATCGGCGCCTCGCTGGCAAGAACAAGTCCATCGGCAATCGCGAGCGCTTCCTGCGCCGGCATCACGACCAGGTGCGCGACGCGGTGCGGCGCGCGGTCGACGGGCGCGGCATTCGCGACATGGAGCGCGGCGAAGACATTCACATCCCGAAGCGTGACATCAACGAGCCGTCGTTCGGCCATGGCCAGGGCGGCATGCGCGAAACAGTGCATCCGGGCAACACGGAATATGTCACCGGCGACCAGATCCAGCGGCCGAAGGGCGGTGGTGGCAAGGGCGGCGGCAAGGGCGAGGCGAGCGAATCCGGCGAGGCCGAGGACGACTTCGTCTTTCACCTCACGAAAGAAGAGTTCATGCAGATCTTCTTCGACGACCTCGCGCTGCCGCGCATGACGCAGACGCAACTCGCCGAGACGCCGGAATGGAAAAGCCACCGCGCCGGATTCGTCAGCGATGGCACGCCGAGCAATCTCAGCGTCGTGCGTTCGATGCGCGGCGCGATCGGCCGGCGCCTCGCCATCGGGTCCGGCTCGCGCGGTGAATTGCGCGAACTCACCGAGGAACTCGCGCTCGTGCTGGCTGAACCTGTGACTGCGCGGCGCGAGGCCCGGCGCGAGGATCTCGAGGCGCGCATCGAAGCACTGCGGAGTCGGCTGTCGCGCATCCCTTACCTCGACCCGATCGATCTGCGCTTTCGCAGCCGCGTGAGGGTTCCGGTGCCGAGCACCAAGGCGGTGATGTTCTGCCTGATGGACGTGTCGGGCTCGATGGACGAAGCGCGCAAGGAGCTGTCGAAGCGCTTCTTCATCTTGCTCTACCTGTTCCTCACGCGGCACTACGACAAGATCGACCTCGTCTTCATCCGCCACCACACGCAGGCACAGGAAGTGGACGAAGAGAACTTCTTCCACGCCCGCGAAACCGGCGGCACGGTGGTGTCGAGCGCGCTGGTGCTGATGGACGAGATCATCAAGGCACGCTACTCACCGACCGAGTGGAATATCTACGGCGCGCAGGCCAGCGACGGTGACAACTGGCACCACGACAGTGGCCGTTGCCGCGAGTTGCTGACCGACAACCTGCTGCCGGTGTGCCGCTACTTCGCCTATGTGCAAGTGGCCGAGGAAGAGCAGAACCTGTGGGAAGAATACGCCCGGCTGCAGGAGAGCCACCCCCACTTCGCGATGCGCAAGGTCACGCAGGCCTCGCAGATATACCCGGTGTTCCGGGAGCTCTTCAAGAAAGAGCGCGCGGCCGCATGAAGGAAATATCGTCATGAGCAGCTTCCCAGGCGAGCGCCGGGTCGGCGTCGGTGCACCGGCACCGTACCCGCGCAATCGACGCAAGACCGAAAGCGGGCCGCTGCAGGCACCCCGACCGGCCGGCCCGCGCCCGACGGCACCGCTGCCCGACCCGAGCGACTGGTCATTCGAGCTGATCGAGCAGTACCACGAGGTCATCCGTGCCACCGCGCAGCGCTTCGGCCTGGACACCTACCCGAACCAGCTCGAGATCATCACCGCCGAGCAGATGATGGACGCCTACGCGTCGGTGGGCATGCCGGTGAATTACCGCCACTGGAGCTACGGCAAGGAATTCATCGCCAACGAGAAGAACTACAAGCGCGGCCATATGGGCCTGGCCTACGAAATCGTCATCAACTCCGACCCCTGCATCAGCTACCTGATGGAGGAGAACACCACCGCGATGCAGGCGCTGGTGATTGCCCACGCGGCGTACGGTCATAACAGCTTCTTCAAGGGCAACTACCTCTTCAAGCTCTGGACCGATGCGTCGTCGATCATCGACTACCTCGTCTACGCGAAGAACTACATCGCCGAATGCGAAGAGCGCTTCGGCCTCGGTTCGGTCGAGGAGTTGCTCGACAGCTGCCATGCGCTGCAGACCTACGGTGTCGACCGCTACCGCCGCCCGAGCAAGCTCTCGCTCGCCGAGGAATCGGCACGCCGCAAGGAGCGACTCGAACACGCCCAGTCGCAGGTCAACGACATCTGGCGCACGCTGCCGAAGAAGGCCGAGCGCGCCGGAGACGCCGCCGGCGCGAAGCGCTTCCCGGCCGAGTTGCAGGAAAACATCCTCTACTTCATCGAGAAGAACGCACCGTTGCTCGAGCCCTGGCAGCGCGAGATCGTGCGCATCGTGCGCAAGATCGCGCAGTACTTCTACCCGCAGCGCCAGACCCAGGTGATGAACGAAGGCTGGGCCACGTTCTGGCACCACCACCTGCTCAACACGATGTACGACGACGGTTACTTGACCGACGGCGTGATGATCGAGTGGCTCAAGTCGCACACCAACGTGATCTACCAACCGCCGGTGGGGCATCGCGCCTACAGCGGCATCAACCCCTACGCGCTGGGTTTCGCGATGTACACCGACATCAAGCGCATTTGCGAGAACCCCACCGTCGAAGACCGAGAGTGGTTCCCCAACATCGCAGGCACGCCGTGGCTTCCCACGCTCGAGCATGCAATGCGCAACTTCAAGGACGAGAGCTTCGTCGGCCAGTACCTGTCGCCGAAGCTGATGCGCGAAATGCGGCTGTTCGCGATCGTCGACGACGAGAAGGCCGAGAACCTCTCGGTGTCGGCGATTCACGACCCTTCGGGCTTCAGGCGCCTGCGCGAGTCGCTGTCGCGACAGTACGATCTCAGCTCACGCGAGCCGGACATCCAGGTCTGGAGCGTGAACCTGCGCGGCGACCGCTCATTGACGCTGCGCCACACCCGTCACAACAATCGGCCGCTGCACGACAACGCCCAGGAAGTCCTGAAGCACGTTGCCAGGCTGTGGGGATTCGGTGTGCAACTCGACAGCGTCGATGCTTCGGGCACCGCCGTGCAACAACTCGCCGTGCCAGCTCCGACTCCGGCCCGCTGAAGCCCGTCAAAAAGCGAAGATCTTGCCCGGGTTCATGATGTTCTTCGGGTCGAGCGCGTGCTTCACTGTGCGCATCATCGCGACCGTACCGGCGCCGGTTTCGTCGACGAGATAGCCCTGCTTGTGAAGGCCGATGCCGTGTTCGCCGGTGCAGGTACCGTCGAGCCGCAGCGCTCGCTGGACCACCGCATCGTTGAGCCGCTCGGCGGTCTCGCGCTCGGCCGGAATAAGCGGGTCGATCAGGTAAGCGATGTGGAAGTTGCCATCGCCCACATGCCCGACGATGTAGTGCAGCATTCCCGCCGCCTCGGCTTCGAGCGATGCCTGGGTCACGCACTCGGCGAGGTGCGAGATCGGCACACAGGTGTCGGTGGTGACGGTGCGACAACCCGGCTTGAGTTGCAGGCCGGCGAAGTAGGCATGGTGGCGCGCCGTCCACAGCTTCGTGCGCTCCTCCGGCGTGGTTGCCCACTGGAACCCGGCGCCGCCGAACTCGCTCGCGATCTCCTGGACCGTCGCGGCCTGCTCCTTCACGCTCGCGGCGCTGCCGTGGAACTCCATCAGCAGCATCGGCGCTTCGGTCAGCGTGAGCTTGTCGTGCCGGTTGACTGCGCGCACCGCGTGCACGTCGAGCAGTTCGCAGCGCGCGATCGGAACGCCCATCTGGATGGTCTGGATCGTCGTGCGCACCGCCGAATCGATGTCGGGGAAGGTGCAGGTCGCCGCCGAGACCGCCTCGGGCTGCGGGTACAGCCGCAGCGTGATATCGGTCATCACACCGAGCGTGCCTTCGCTGCCGACCATCAGCCGCGTCAGATCGTAGCCCGCCGATGACTTGCGCGCGCGCGTGCCGGTGTGGATCACCTCGCCGCTGGCGGTGACGACCGTCAGCCCGAGCACGTTCTCGCGCATCGTGCCGTAGCGCACCGCGTTCGTGCC